>JBIIYI010000075.1:0-9847 GCA_044346895.1 Phycisphaerales bacterium | reverse complement strand
CAGGGTCTTTCTTTTTCCACAGGTCGCCCCATCACGGCGGGATGAAGGCGTCGGGATGAAGGCGTCGGGATGAAGGCGTCGGGATGAAGGCGTCGGGATGAAGGCGTCGGGATGAAGGCGTCGGGGTGAAGGCGTCGGGATGAAGGCGTCGGGATGAAGGCGTCGGGATGAAGGCGTCGGGATGACGGCGTCGGGATGAAGGCATCGGGATGACGGCATCGGGATGACGGCGTCGGAAAGCGGGAATCGCAGGGACCGCGCGATCCGTCTCCACGCGAAGGAGCTCGGGCCCCCTGCTCAACCGTCTCGACCTCGGTGCTTCGCGCGCGCGTCGCTGGCTCCTGCCCGCGCACGCGCCTCCATCGCCACCTCGACGCCGTGCCCGACCGCACGCGGAAGCGCGATCCCACAAGCCCTTCCACGCAAGACACTTCCGTCACCTCGCGCGATTGTGGTAGTCTTGCCCCTCCCCGCGACGGGGCCCGAGAGGATTTCCACCGTGAACAGCACCGAACTCACCCCCGGCATGGCCATCAAGATGGATGGCAAGCTCTTCCTGATCACCGAGACCGAGCACCGCACGCCGGGCAACCTTCGGGCCTTCGTGCAGATCAAGATCCGCGACCTCAAGTCCGGATCGCTGATCGAAAAGCGCCTCCGCTCCGGCGAGGACGTCGAGCAGGTCGATCTCGACCGCCGCACGATGGAGTACCTCTACGACCAGAACGGCAAGTCCGTCTTCATGGACCTCGAGAGCTACGACCAGGTCGAACTCTCGAAGGAGGTCGTCGGCGACCTCGCGCTGTACGTGCTCCCGAACACCCAGATGATCGTGCTCTGGTGCGATGGCAAGCCGATCTCGGTCGAACTGCCGCTCACCGTCACGCTCGAGATCACGGACACGCCGCCCGGCATCAAGGGCGCGACCGCGACCAACCAGCTCAAGGAAGCGACCTGCGAGACCGGCCTGAAGACGCGCGTTCCGCCGTTCATCACGATCGGCGAGAAGGTCATCATCTCGACCGCCGACGGTTCGTACCGAAGCCGCGCCTGAACCCGCGCTGCATCGCGCACGACGCCGCATCCTCACCGCATCCTCAACGCATCATCCGAACGCCGCGCCGGTCACGCCTGCGCGGCGTTCGCGCTTCCCGATCCGCGCGACGCAGTGAGCAGCGACACCACGACGAGCGTCGCGAAGCCAAGCGGCACCGTGACGATCGCCGGCTGGCTGAACGGGACGAGCGCCGACTCGGCCGCGGCGGACGCCGAGTACCCGAAGACCTTTTCGAGCGTGTCGGCGGAACCGAGGATCCACGCGAGGCTCGCGACGAGCCCCACCGCCATCGCCGCGATGATGCCCTCCTTGGTCGTGCGCTTCCAGAAGAGGAGCATCACGAGCGCGGGCAGGTTCGCGCTGGCCGCGACGTTGAACGCCCAGCCGACGAGAAAGGTGACGTTCATCCTCTCGAAGAGGATTCCGAGGACGACGGCGCCCAGTCCGAGCGCGACCGACGCGATCTTCGCGGCGCGCACCTGACCACGGTCGTCGAGGCGCATCCGGAAGACGTCCTTCAGGAGGTCGTGCGCCACGGCGCCCGCGCCCGCGAGGATCAGTCCGCTGACCGTGCCGAGGACGGTCGTGAACGCGACCGCGCTGATCACCGCGAAGAGCCCGTCCCCGAAGGTCCGCGCGAGGAGCGGCGCCGACATGTTCGAATCGGTCGGATCGAGCGCGCCGCTCGTCATCGCGCCGATCCCGAGGTAGAGCGTCAGCACGTAGAAGGCACCGATCGCGCCGATCCCGACGACGGTGCTCTTGCGGGCGGCGGCCGCGTCCTTCACCGTGTAGTAGCGGATGAGGATGTGCGGCAGGCTCGCGGTTCCGAGGAAGAGCGCGAGCATGAGCGAGAGGAAGTCGAGCTTCGCCACGAGGCGGTCGTCGCGCACGCCCTTGAAGGTCGGATTCGCACCCGGGAGGAGGAGATCCGAACCCCTGCGCTCGACGGGTGTGAACGTGGTCGCGCCCGAGGCGGCGTCCGTCCCCTTCCGCCACGTCGTGATGGTCGAGTCGGCGAACGTCGTGAGATACGAGATCGGTCCGAGCGCGCCCGTCTCGCGCGCGCCGTCGGGGAGCGACGCGACGCTCCCGAATCCGGTGCCGTGCTCCGCGCGCAGCCGGTCATCGAGCTGGTTGTCCTTCGCGAGGGGCGCGCCGTTGATCTCGACGCCCGCGGGCGTCGTCCGCATCGACTGCACGGCGTCCGGTCCGATCGGCCTTTCCGGGAGCGTGAATCCCCGCTCGAGGATCAGTCCGACCACGAACGCGCACACCACGACGAGCAGCGTTCCCTTGATGAACTGCACCCACGTCGTGCTGACCATGCCCGCCGTCGCGACGATCACGGTCACCGCAACGCCGACCATCGCCACGCCCGCCCAGTGCGGAAGCCCGAGGAGTGGCTTCACGAGCGCGCCCGCGCCGACCATCTGCGGGATCAGGTAGAAGAGCGAGATGACGAGCGTCGCGATCGCCGCCACGCACTTCAGGCCGCGCGACTGGAAGCGCGCGTCGAGCGCGTCGGCGAGCGTGTACTTCCCGAGGCGCTTGACGGGTTCGGCGATCACGAAGAGCGCGACGATCCAGCCCGCGAGGTAGCCGATCGAGTAGAGGAACCCGTCGTACCCGAAGAAGGCGATCATCCCGCAGATGCCGAGGAAGCTCGCCGCCGAGAGGTAGTCGCCCGCGAAGGCGATGCCGTTCACGAACCAGCCGACCTGCCCGTGCGCCGCGAAGTAGCCGCCCGCGCTCTTCGCGCGCGAGCCGAGCCAGAAGCTGAGCGCAAGCACCGCGCCGACGAAGGCGGCGAAGACGGCGACCGCGAGCGTGCTCGTCTCGTAGATCACGCGCGACCTCCTTCGCCGCCCGATCCGGCCCGCTCGTCACCGCGCGTGAGGACGGCGTAGAGCACCGCCAGCACGAAGGCGCCGACGATGAGTCCGAATCCTCCGACGACACCCCAGGAGAGTCCGGCGAACGCCTCGCGCGCGAGGCCGCCCTTCGCGGAACCGGCCTCGAAGGTGCCGAAGGCGGCGGTGAGGACGAAACCCGCGTAGAGCGCGCAGTAGAGGGCGAACAGCGAGAGCCCGAGCCGTCGCGCGCGCGGAGCGGCGCTCACCCCTCGGCTCCGTTCCCATCGGGCGATGCGTCGGCGCGCGCGAAGCGTGCGAGCGCATGGTTTGCGATCTGTCCGATCACCGCGACGACGACCACCGCGGAGGCGATGCCGGCCACGGTGACCCACCATGGCTGCTGCTCGAGGACTTCCTTGATGTTCTGCGCGCCCGTAGCCGCGGCGCCCGCCGCGAGGTAGCAGACGACCGCGGTGCGCGGCAGCATGCCGATCGGCGTCGCGACCATCGCCAGCCAGAACGGGACGCGCGTCGCGCCGAGCGCGTAGTTCGTCATCGCGAAGGGCGAGCTCGGAGGCAGGCGCAGCAGCGTGACGATCCAGAAGGTCCGCATGTGCGAGCCGCGCGCGAGCGCGTCCCGGATCACCCGACCCTTCGGATGCCGGTCGATCCATCGGTCGACGCTGTCGCGCGTGATCGACTGCGCGAAGAGGTAGCCGATGGCCGCCCCTCCGGTGAAGCCGAGGATCGCCCCGATGAGCCCCCACTGCAATCCGAACACCCAGCCGCCGAGGAACGCCTGCGAATAGGTGGGCAGGATGCCGAGCCCGGCCGTCACCGCGAATACGGCGACGTAGCCCCAGAAGCCCCAGTGCGGATCGCGCTGGAGGAAGGAGGCGAGGTTCTGGAGGTCGTAGAGGATGTAGAACCCGGCCAGCGGCGGGAACGCGATCCAGCAGACTCCGAGGATCGCGCTCGCGACGAGTCGCGGGTCCTTCGGCGGCTCCGTGGTGGACGAGCCAGGTCGGGCATCGGAGGGAGCCATGTCCGGGAAAGGTACCGCGAACAGGCCCGGCGGTCCCGTCGATGACGCTGCGGCGCTCGGAAGACCCGCGCGCTGGACCGACCCCGTCGACCGCCATCCGCATCGGGACGCGGACGGGACGCGGACGGGACGCGGACGGGACACGGATCAGCACGCGGACGGGACCCATCCCGCCTCGCGCCCCCGAAACGGTCATGCTTCTGCACCCCCACCCCGGAAATAGCCGATGACCCGGCCACGCCCCATGAAGGGGCGGGAGCGATCCCATGCGAACGAGCCCCATCCTTCCGTCCCTCTCGCTTGCCGCCATCGTCGCCTTCGCGGGCGCCGGATGCACCACCCGATCGCAGGTCTTCGAAGGCTACTCCCAGGACCAGCTCTGGACCGCGATGGTCGCCACCGCGCGCAGCCCCGCCTACGACGACTGGAAGATCTCCGACAACGAGGTGTACATCGACGAGGATGCGCGCCGCATCGAGATCTTCCGCGTGCTGAAGCGCACGCTGGTCTCGCCGTACAGCGAGCCGCGCCGCGAGAGCGAGGAGTGGAAGTTCCAGATCGTGCTCGCCCGCGACGAGGAACTCGGCCAGCCGCTCGTCGACTTCACCGCGCGCCAGGTCGATGTTCCCGCACACGTGTGGGACGAGGCTGACCGCTACTTCATGCAGATGCGCACGCTGCTCGGACCGGTCAAGTCGCCTTCGAGCGAACCCGCCTCCGCCGCGGAGCCGACGCCGATGCCGCCTCCGCTCGAAGAGGACGCGAAGGGTACCGAGCCGAAGCAGACCGAACCGCAGCCGACCGAGAGCGCGACGCCTGCCGCTGCGGAGCAGCCCACCGCAGAACCCGCCGCAGAACCCGCCGCAGAACCACTGCCGGAACGCCGCTGAGCGCGCACGCGCCGACCCGGCGTCCGAGCCGTTCCCACCTTTCTCGGCCGAACGAACGAACGAACACGCCGCGACGCACCCCGTCGCGGCGTTTCTCTTTCCAACGCGTCCCGCATGCCGGCTGCCGCCGCCACGCCTCACGCGAGATTCGTGTAGACCTTCTGCACGTCGTCGTGATCCTCGAGCGCGTCGACGATCTTCTCGACCTCGGCGAGGGTCGCGGCGTCCGCCTCGACCGTCTGCATCGGGATCCACACGATCTCCGCGCCGTCGACCGTCATGCCCGCGGCCTCGACGGCCGTGCGCAGCGCGATGAGGTTGTTCGGCGGCCCGAGCACCTGGAAGGTCTCGCCGTCGCCGTGGATGTCCTCGACGCCCGCGTCGAGGCACGCCTCCATGAGGCGCTCCTCGCTCCCACCCTCGACGATGATCTGCGCCTTCTGCGCGAAGCCGAAGGCGACCGAGCCGGGCACGCCGATCTTCCCGCCGTTCTTGTCGAAGATCACGCGGATGTCCGCGGCGGCCTTGTTCGCGTTCGAGATGAGGCACTCGACGATCACCGCGACGCCGCCGGGCGCGTAGCCCTCGTAGCGCGCGGGCTCGTAGTGTTCGGCCGAACCCTCGCCGGTCCCCTTCTTGATCGCCTTCTCGATCGTGTCGCGCGGCATGTTGGCCGCGCGCGCGAGATCGACCGCGATCCGCAGCGACGGATTGAACTGCGGGTCGCCGCCGCCCATGCGCGCGGCGACGATGATCGCGCGCGAGCACTTGCTCCAGATCTTGCCGCGCTTCTTGTCGACGGCGGCCTTGCGGTGCTTGATGTTCTTCCAGGCGCTGTGTCCAGCCATGAGGTTCGCTCGGCTCCGGGTGAAGCCGGAGGATAGCGCGTTTCGCCCCGGCCTCAGCCTTCGGATCCGGCGTCCGCCGCCGGCGCCTCGCCCCGATCGACGGGTCGGATGGCGGGCGCCTCGCCGCGCGCGACCTCCTCGAGCTTCCGCTCGGCCCGGTCGACGATGCGTCCGTAGAGCCTGCGGATCAGCTGCGCGGGTTCGAGCAGCGCGACGCCGAACTCGCCGCGCTGGAACTCGGCGATGTTGCGCGCGATCTCCTGCGGCGGATAGCGCAGTCGCGCCACCTGCGCGACCTGCTGCCAGCAGCGGATCGCTCCCTGCTGGTCGCCATCGAGCCACAGCGCGTCGCCGAGGTGGTCGAGCGTCTCGAGCGAGGGATTCTCCGGGTCGTTCCGCAGGGCCTGCCGGAAGAGCGTGATCGCTCCCGGGCCGTCCTTCGAGTCGCGCACGCGCCCCTGCCGGTAGCGGAGCACGCCCACCGTGTCGAGGATCGACGGATTGTCGGGCGCCAGTCGCAGCGCGGTGGCCGCGAGGTCGACGACGCCCGCGTCGATCGCGCCCCGGTCGATGGCGATGAAGGCGAGGTTGTTGTAGGCCTCGGCGGGCGGTGCCGGAAGCCGGAGGGCCTCCCGCAGCAGCCGCTCGCTCGACAGGTCGTCGCCGAGCAGCGCATGCGCATCGGACGCGCGCACGAGCATGCGGCCGAGATCGACGCCGCCTGCGCCTGCGCCCGACGGGTTCGCGTCGGCGGCCCGGTCGGACGGCCGCTGGAACACCGGGATTCCCTCATCCGCGAGATCGACGATCAGCCGATGCGTTCGCTCCCATCCGCCTCCGGCCGCGGCCGAAAGGGCGATCGCCGTACGCGCGATGCGCCGACGTGCCTCGACCTCGGCGCGCGCGTCGCGGGCGATGGCGTCGGCGAGCAGTGCCGCGGGGAAGGGATCGTCGTCGATGCGGCGGATCGCGTCGAGGAGTTCGAGGCATCCGCCGACATCCCGCTCCGCGAGGGGACGGGAAACCCCCACGAGCCTCTGCGCGAGCCGCTCGAGCTGCGCCTCGCTCGCGCGGCTCGCGACCGCAAGCCGCATCGCCGCCAGCATGTCCGCGCTGGTCGCGCGCCCGAGGCGCGGCAGTACGGCCTCGGCGACCGACGACATCGTGCGCGCGCGCGCGGGATCCCGCCGCGCGATCTCCGCCGCCGCGCCGAGGAAGACGCCGATCGCGCGCGCGTTGCCCTCGACCGAATCGTTCGCGGCAAAGCGCTCGACCGCTTCCGCCGCCTCGGCGATCCGTCCGGCCGCAACGAGCCGCCGCGCGAGCGCGGCCCGCGCATCCACGGTCTGCGGTCGCATCCGCGTCGCCTCGATGGCGGCATCGATCCCGACGGCGTCGACCGCGAGGACGCGCGCGTCGAAGCGCGCGGCCCATCCGGTCGCGGGAATCGTCTCGACGCGCGCGACCCGCCCTTCGCCGAGATCGAGGAAGAGCCGCAGTTTCCGTCGCCCGGGAATCGACGGCGTGGCGTCCGCCGTCTCGCGGATCCACGACGGGAGTCCGGCCGGCGCGGCCGGCGTACCCGCACGCTGCGCGATCGCATCGAGCGCCGCACCAAAGGGATCGATCTCGTCCGCGAGCGCGAGGCACTCGTCGGCGATCGGAAGTCGGGTCGTGAGCAGCGCGCGACCGCCCTCCGCAAGACGGCGCGCGACGGCGACCGACGGATCGGCCGGAACCGCCGCGCCGACCGGCGCACCCGCGGCGCGATCCATCGCGCGCGCCTCATCCCCGACGTCGAGCCACGCGCGGACGAGGATCGGGGCGAGCGACGCGTCGCCCGACCGCGCGACCTCGTCGACCTCGGCAAGGATGGTGACGTCGCCGATCTCGGCTGCGGCGAGGATCGCAGCCGCGAGGACCGGAGTCGAGGCGGAATCCCGCGCGCGCGCTCCCTCCGCGACGAGCAGCGCCTCTTCGGCGAAGCCGAGCCGCGCGAGGATGCGGCTGCGCAGTGGCTCGGAAGCGCTCGTCCGGCCGTCCGCCTCGAGCGCGGCGAGGATCGCGTCGGGCTCGGCGGGCGCGCCCATCAACGCCCGCGCGATCGCGTCGACTTCGTGCGGCGCGAGGAGGACGAGGTCGCAGGCGAGCGTGGCCGCGGACCGGAGGTCGTCCCTCGCCACGATGCGCAGCGCCGTGCGCAGCGTCCACGCGTCCGGCATCGCGCGTCTCGACGGGGCCTCGAGCACCTTCTCGAGTTCCGCGCGCGCCGCGTGGAGTTCGGATGGCGATGCGAAGCGCGATGCGCGGATCAGTAGGACGACCGCGCGCGCGACGGCGACTCGATCGTCCTCGACATTCGCGGGCTGGGACTCGACACCCGCGGGTTCAGAACGGAGCGACTCGGCGCATGTGGCGCGCAACGCGCCGTCCGGCGCGACCTGCGCCAGACCGACGAGCCGCGCAAAGAGCATGACGTCGGAGGGTTCGCGCGCGAACCGCGAGGCGACTTCGCGCAGGCGCTCGCCATCGCGGCCGACGCGCGACGAAAGCGCATCGAGGCGCAGCGCTGCCAACACCGCGATGGGGTCGACATCCGCAACCGCCGGCGCGCCTCCCGCTCCCGCCGCCCGAGCCATCGCAGGTCCGTCGTTCGCAGCGCGCGCTCCTCCCGCGGCTTCGACCTCTGCCGAGCCACGGCCTCCATCCGCCGCGGCGGGTTGCTTCGACGAATCCTCGAGCCGCGCCGGCGCCGCGCTGCCCGCACGATCCTGCGCGACCTCAAGCCGTTCCAGAACGCGGAACGACTCCTCCGTCCGACCGAGCATCGCGAGCGCATCGGCCCGCAGCAGCGCGAGGCGACGGAGCGAGGCCTCGTCGCCGATCCGCTGCAGCGCCGCCTGGTCGAGTGCGGCGAAGGCGGCCTCGGCATGACCGAGGCGCAGCGCTGAACATGCCGCGACCTCCTCGAGTTCGCCGGGCGCGGTCGGAAGCGGGATCGACGCGCCGCGCGCGGCCACGGAACCCGATCCGACGAAATGCGCGAGGTAGCCGAGCGACTCGGCGGGCCTCCCCTGCTGCGCCGCATCGAGGCCGCGGTAGGCGAGTCCGATCGCGTTCGCCGGCGCGAGCGCCACGATCGCACCGAGCGTCGATCGAACCTCCGCTCGATCGCCGCGCGCGAGTTGCGCGAGCAGCAGGATCTCGAGCGGCTCGATGCGCTCCGGCGCCACTCGTCGCGCCTCCTCCGCCAGGTCGATCGCCTGCGCGGCGTCGCTGCGGCGCATCGCCTCCGCAGCCCTTCCGAGCAGCGTCGAGACCTCGGCGGACATCGGCGGAGACGGCCGTGCCTCGGGAAGCTCGATGCGCAGGGTCTCGATGGGCCGCGTGAGAACATCCGGCGTCCATGTCGATCCTCCGACCGGGAATGAACCGATCCGGAGCGGAAGCCAGATCGCATCGATCGCGGGATCGGTCGCAACGCGCCCGGGGGGAACTCGCACGGCGGGAGTTCGCTGCGCGCACGAGACGAACGCGAAGGATGCCAGCACGAACGACGCGGCGCACGCGATGCCGAGAAACTCCAAGCGGACGCTCGCGCCGGCTGCCCGAGCGCTCGGGATTTGCGCGGCGTGGGTGACCCGCACAGAGCCGCTTCGGGCGAATCGCGTCGACAGCGAGCGCCATCGCGCGGCGAGCGATGAGACGTTCGCACACGGAAGGCACGCGCTCGGCGAACGATCCGATCGACCGCGCGACATCAACGACGCCGCCCGCGATTCCCCGCACCTGCGGCACGCTTCGAAGTGCTCTTCTTCGCGGGCTTCTTCGCGGCTGCCTTCGCGGGTTTCTTCGCGGGCTTCTTCGCGGCGGCCTTCGCGGGCTTCTTCGCGGCGGCCTTCGCCTTTGCGACAGCCTTCGCCTTTGCGGCGGCCTTCGCCTTTGCTTCAGCCTTCGCCTTTGCTTCAGCCTTCGCCTTTGCTTCAGCCTTCGCCTTCGCTTCGGCCTTCGCCTTTGCGACAGCCTTCGCCTTTGCTTCAGCCTTGGCCTTTGCTTCAGCCTTGGCCTTCGCTTCAGCCTTGGCCTTCGCTTCAGCCTTGGCCTTCGCTTCAGCCTTGGCCTTCGCGAGAGCCTTCGCCTTCGCGAGCGCC
>JBIIYI010000464.1:0-2750 GCA_044346895.1 Phycisphaerales bacterium | reverse complement strand
CGCTTGTCGGCATGTTCCGAGTCGGGACAATGGCGCCGTGGCGACTCCGACGCAACGTGTCCCGATCGAACTCCCGCGCCCCGGGTCCGGCTGGCTGCGTTCCGTGGTCGATCCGCCGCTTCGGGCGCTCGACCACATGTTCGGTCTCGATGGCATCGAGGCCCTCGCGCGCGCGGTCGAGTCGGGAGACCCTTCGATCCCGGTGACGCGCCGCATCCTCGAGGCGACTCGCCTCCGTCCGCGGGTGCACGGTGATGAGTGCCGACGCATCCCTCTCTCGGGGCCGACCATCGTCGCGTGCAACCATCCGTTCGGGGGCGCCGACAGCATCGCGCTGCTCGGGCTCCTCGCGGAACGGCGTCCGGATGTTCGCGTGCTCGCGAACGGCGTGCTCGGCCGCTTTCCCTTCGTGCGCGAACTGCTCTTCCTCGTCGATCCCTTCGGAGGCCATGCGGCCGCGCGGCGCAACGCGGTTGCGATCCGTCAGGCGATCGAATGGGTGCGTGCGGGCCACCTGCTCCTCGTCTTTCCAGCGGGCGAGGTGAGTTCGGTGCGGTGGGGGCGATGGAGTCCGTGCGATCCGCCATGGTCGACGATTCCGGCGCGCATCGCGAAGGACTCCGGTGCGCAGATCGTGCCCGCGTGGTGCGATGGGACGAACCGTCGCGTCTTCCATGCCGCCGGGCTCATTCATCCGAGACTCCGGACGGTGCTCCTTCCGAACGAGTTTCTCGCGCGACTCGGAACCGAGGTCGACTTCCGATTCGGGCACGCGATTCGCCCGACGGAGTTCGCGGGCCTCGATGCGGAGGCGCTGACGCGTCTCGTGCGCGGCAGGAGCGAGCTGCTGCGACGCGCCGAGGGCCACGCGCGGATGTCGGCTGCCGGACCAGCCGCGCCCACGATGCAGCCCGTCGCGGCTCCGGAGTTGGGCCCGGAGGAACTTGCCGCGGAGTTCGCGGCCATCCCGTCCGAGGACCTGCTCTTCGCGGAGGGAAACTACCGAGTCTTCGCGACCAAGGCGCCCCGGATTCCGAAGGCGCTCCGCGAGATCGGTCGACTGCGCGAGATCGCCTTCCGCGCCGTCGGCGAAGGCTCGGGCAAGGAACTCGATCTCGACGGGTTCGACGCCACCTACACGCACCTCGTGGTCTGGAACAGCGAGACCCGCGAGATCGTCGGTGGCTATCGCGCGGGGCCCGTGTCGGAACTGACGCGCGAGAAGGGCGTGGCGGGGCTCTACACGAGCACGCTCTTCGAGTACTCGCCCCGCATCCTGGACGAACTCGGCGACGCGGTCGAGCTTGGGCGCTCGTTCGTCCGGGTCGAGTGCCAGCGCCAGCCGCTGCCGCTCTCGCTCCTCTGGAAGGGGATCGGCGTCTTCATGTTCACGCGCGGATACAGGCGCATGTTCGGACCCGTGAGCATCTCGAACGACTACGACTCGATGTCGAAGGAACTCATCATGGAGTTCCTCGAGCGTCATCGTCTCTCGGCGCCGTTCGCTCCGCTCGTCAAGCCGAGGCATCCGCCCGAGCGTCGGTCGATCGCGGCATGGACCGATGGCGAGGTCGCGGTCGCGACCGCCGGGCTCGCGCAGGTCGACCGGCTCGTCGACGAGATCGAGCGCGGGAAGCGCGCCATTCCTGTCCTGCTGCGTCAGTACCTGCGATTGAACGCGAGTCTGCTCGCCTTCAACGTCGATTCCGATTTCGGCGACGTGGTCGACGCGCTGATGATGGTCGACATTCTGCAGATCGACGACCGGATCGTCCGCCACTACATCGGCGACGACGGACCGGCGATGATCCGCGCGCGGTTCGGCGGGACCGCCTCCGGCTGACGGGACAGTCACGGGCTGATCGTCGCCCGCGGCGCGATACCTCCCGCGCCGACGTCGCGACGTCAGTGCACGCTGATCGTCGGCTGCTGGAACTGCCCGAGCATCGACAGCATCGAGACGCGCTGTGCCACGTTCCGCGCGACGTGGTCGAGTTCGGCACCGAGGCGCGCGTCGTTCCAGTTGGCAAGCGGCGTGCCGCGGTCGCTGTGGACGCGCAGCGCGGTGCGGATCGCGATCGAGCCGAGGAAGTGAAGCCCCATCGAATGAGCCATGATCTCGGCGCCACCCTTGCCGAAGATGTCGTGCTCGCGGCCGGTGTCATCGACGAAGGAACTCATGTTCTCGACGACGCCGAGGACAGGCACGCCGAGCTGCTCGAACATCTTCGCCGCGCGGCGCGCGTCATCCTGCGCCACCTGCTGCGGAGTGCACACGATCACGGCGCCCGAAAGCGGTAGCAGCTGCGAGAGCGTGAGCGGCACGTCGCCCGTGCCGGGCGGGAGATCCACGACGAGGTAGTCGAGTTCGCCCCACTCCGTCTGCGTCGCGAGCTGCTTGAATGCTCCGTGCGCCATGGGGCCGCGCCAGATGAGCGGCTTGTCGGCATCGACGAGCTTGCCGATCGTCATGGCCCGGATGCCGTGCACTTCGAACGGCAGCAGCATGTTGCCCCGCGCCTGCGTCTGCTCGTCCTCGAGACCGAGCATCGTGGGCGCGCTCGGACCGTAGATGTCGCCGTCGAGGAGGCCGGTCTTGGCGCCCATCCGCGCGAGCGCGACCGCGAGGTTGACGGCGACGGTCGACTTCCCGACGCCGCCCTTGCCGGCGCCGACGGCGATGACCTGCCGGACTCCGGGCAGCGGATTGGCGCCGTCCTTGGTGCGCTCGTTGGCGCGGCGGACATCGG
>JBIIYI010000463.1:0-2752 GCA_044346895.1 Phycisphaerales bacterium | reverse complement strand
AGCCGCGACATGGTGCTTGGTCTCGCGCACAACGACGACCGAGAGGAACAATCCGAGCGCGACGAACACCACACCGAGGTAGAACGGCTCGGGCCGAAGGCCATACTGCGCGGCCACGAAGCCGGTCGCGAGCGCGCTTCCCGCCACGGCGAAGTAGCCCGCGAACTCGTTGAGGCCCATCGCGAGCCCGCGCTTCTGCGTCCCCGCGAGATCGATCTTCATGATGACCGTGGTCGACCACGTGAGGCCCTGGCTCACGCCGAGCAGCGCGTTCGCGAAGAGCACCCACGACCAGCTCGGCGCCCACATCAACAGGAGCGGCACCGGCACGGCCACCAGCCACCCGCCGACGAGCACGTGTTTGCGCCCGAAGCGGTCGGAGTGATGGACGACAACGACATCGCCCCGCCGACGACAATTAGATCGCCCCATCCTGGGAGTCGCAAGCAGTCGGTCCTCCACGGGATGGAGAGGCAGGCGGCGTGCGGCTCGCGAGCAACGCGCAGGTGAGGCGATTGATGGAAGAGATGAGCAAGCACGGGCGCATCGGGCTCGCGTCGATGCGGGCCGGGATGGATCGAAAGACCGGGCGGAAGTACGTGGCGGCGGGCAAGCTGCCGTCGGAGATGGTCAAGGCGCGGGATTGGCGCACGCGCGAGGACCCGTTCGCGGAGCATTGGGCGGAGGTCGAGGCGCTGCTCGCCGAGACGCCTGCGCTCGAGGCCAAGACGCTCTTCGACCTGCTCGCGGAGAAGTACCCAGACCGGTACGAGCCGGGGCAGCTTCGGACGCTACAGCGTCGCATCAAGGCTTGGCGCGGCGCGCACGGCCCGGACAAGGAGGTGTCCCTCGCGCAGCAGCACCGGCCGGGCGAGGCGGCGCAGACGGACTTCACCTGGGCGACCGAGCTGTCCGTCACAATCCTCGGTCAGGGCTTCGTGCACATGCTCTGCGTGTTCACGCTGCCATACTCCAACTGGCGGTGGGCCACGGTCTGCTACTCGGAGTCGATCGCCGCGCTTCGCAAGGGCGTGCAGCGCGCGCTCTTTCAGCTCGGCCGCGCGCCGGCGTACCACCAGACCGACAACTCGACCGCCGCCACCCATCGGATCCCCGACGGCAAGAGCGTGCGCGCCGAGGGCGGCAAGCGGCCCTTTAATGAGGACTACCTCGCGATCATGCGGCACTTCGGGATGAAGCCCCGCACCACGGAGGTCGGCCAGAAGGAGCAAAATGGCGACGCCGAGGCGAGCAATCGCGTCGTCAAGCGAGCGCTCGAGCAGGCCCTGCTTCTGCGCGGCAGCCGAGACTTCGAGAGCGTCGAGGCATGGCAAGCGTTCGTCGACGACGTCGTCCGCAAAGGCAACCGCGCCCAGGGACGACGCGTTACCGAAGACCTCGCCGCTATGGGCGAGCTCCACGTCGACAAGCTGCCCGAGTTCGTCGAAGAGGACGTGCTCGTCAGCGATTGGAGCACCATCCGCGTCCGGCATTGCTCCTACTCCGTGCCCTCCCGCCTCCTTGGTGAGTGGGTCAAGGTCCGGATCTTCGAGGACCGCATCGTCGTCCGGTATGCCGGAAAGGACGAGCTCGACTGCGAGCGGCTCCGCGGTCGCCACCAACGTCGAATCGATTACCGTCACGTGATTTGGTCGCTCGTCCAAAAGCCGGGCGGCTTCGCGCGCTACGTTTATCGCGAGGAGATGTTCCCGACGGTCGTCTTCCGGCGCGCCTACGACGCCATTCAGACGCCGCATCACGGGGCGAAGGGCGATCTCGAGTACCTCCGCATTCTCCACCACGCCGCCACCGCCATGGAGGCCGACGTCGAAGCCGCGCTCTCGCTCCTGCTCACCGACGATAAGCCCATAACAGCGAGCGCGGTGAAGGCCCTCGTCGCCGCAACCGCCCCCACGATCAAGGTCCCCGAGCTCGCCACGCTGCCCGTCGACCTGAGCCCCTACGACGCGCTGATCGCCGAGGTGGGCACGTGACCGCAGCCACTTCGCACACGCCCGCTACCTCGCCCGTCGAGTCGCTCGGGATCCTGATGCGCTCGCTCAAACTGCCGGCCTTCGCGCGCTATGCCGAAGAGGTCGCGCAGAAAGCCGAGCGCGAGGGGTGGACCTTCGGCAGGTATTTGCACCACCTCGCCGAGCTCGAGATCCACGAGCGTCGACGGCGTCGCGTCGAGCGGCTCCTGCACGAGTCGGAGCTGCCGCGCGACAAGACCCTCCTCACGCTGAAGCGGTCGAAGCTGCCGCCCAAGGTCGCCAAGACCTTGCCCGCCCTCTGCGAAGGTGGATTCGTCGACCGCGGCGACAACGTCCTGGCCTTCGGCCTGCCAGGGCGCGGCAAGACGCACCTCGTCTGCGCGCTCGGCCACGAGCTGGTGCAGCGCGGAAGACGCGTGCTCTTCACCCCGACCTTCGCGCTCGTCCAGCGCCTGCTCGCCGCGAAGCGCGACCTGCGTCTCGAGAAGGAGCTCGCCGCCCTCGACCGCTTCGACGCCGTCATCCTCGACGACATCGGCTACGTGCAGCAGAGCCGCGAAGAGATGGAGGTGCTCTTCACCTTCCTGGCCGAACGCTACGAACGCAGGAGCGTGATCATCACCAGCAACCTGCTCTTCAGCCAATGGGACCGCATCTTCAAAGACCCAATGACGACGGCTGCTGCAATTGACCGCCTCGTGCATCACGCCGTCATCCTCGAGATGACCGGCCCAAGCGTACGTGCCGACGAGGCCGAA
>JBIIYI010000462.1:0-2755 GCA_044346895.1 Phycisphaerales bacterium | reverse complement strand
CGATGGACAGCGATGTCGACGAGGGCTGATGTCGACGAGCGCTGATGTCGACGAGGGCTGATGTCGACGAGGGCTGATGTCGACGAGGGCTGATGTCGACGAGGGCTGATGTCGACGAGGGCTGATGTCGACGAGGGCTGATGTCGACGAGCGCTGATGTCGACGAGGGCTGATGTCGCGACCGCTGGTTTCGACGGGCAACGGGTTTGCGCGTCGGACGCAGGGAGGGTGGGCGTGCAACCATGCTTCCGTTCCGCGTGCAACAACTCCTGAGCGGACGCCGGCTCGACTGGACGCTTCTCGCCCTTGCGGGGGTCTGCTCGCTCGCGCCCGTCGGGCTGCTCCGTCCGTGGACCAACGACGTCGCCAGGCTGCTGCTCGTCCCGTTCGTGCCGGTCACCCACCTCGGTTCGTCGTTGCGTGACCGGATCCGACCCTCGCTCGAGGCGTTCGATCCGAAGTCGCCGGAGACGATCGCCCTCGAGGCGGAGCTCGAGCGTCTTCGCACGCAGTACGAGTCGAGCAGGCTCGACGCGCTTCGACTGGAGGAAGTGCTGCAGGGGCTGCGCGCGACCAGCACGCGCGCGGGCGGCGGCTCGCTCGTCGACGTCGCCGCGACCACCGCGTCGGTCGTCGCGGCCGATCCCGGCGGGCCGCACGGCATCGTCCGCATCAATGCGGGTGCTCGGCATGGGGTGACCGAGGGCAGCGCCGTCTTCGTCGACGGCGACGTGCTCGCGGGCATCGTGTCGGAGGACATCGGCGCATTCGTTTCGACGGTCGTTCCCTCGACGCGGCTCGCGAGCGTGGGCTGCCGGCTGTTCCCCCAGTCGGGGAGCGACCCCGCGAGCCCGGTCTCGACCGCGCCCGGCGCCGTCCTCAAGCCGACCGGCCGGGGCACGTGGACCGCGGATGTCGCGAGCGCCGCGGAGATCTCGATCGGGATGATCGCCCGTGTGACGGACGACCGCCTCCCGCGTTCCACGCTCGGCGCGCGCGTCGGCAGGGTGATCGCCATCGAACCGATCGAGCAGGTCCCCCTCGCGCGTCGCATCGAGGTCGAGCCGATCGCACTCGCGCGCGACGCCACGTCCGCGGTGGTCGTGATCGAATCGCGTACGGAACCCGCCGCCGGGGGGGCTCGATGAGGTGGAGCGTCCACTTCCTCGCCGTACTCCTCGCCGCGGCGCTCGACGCCGGGCTCGGTGGACTCTTCACGATCGGCGACTTCCGTGCGAGCATCCTGCCCGCGGTCGTCGTCTTCGTCTGCCTCTCCGCGCCGAAGCGGATCGCCCTGCGCGCGGCGATGGCGGGTGGGCTTGCGGCCGACCTGTTCTCACCGACGATTCTCGCGGACGGATCGACCCTCGTCGTTCCGGGGCCGTGGACGCTCGCCTTCGCCCTCGGCGCCTCGGCCGTCCTTCCGCTCCGCGGACTTCTCTACCGGCAGAATCCCGTCTCGAACGGGGCAGCGGTCGTCGTCTTCTCCGCGTTCGCCTCACTTGGATGGATCTCCGTCGCGATCGTGCGCAGCGCGGCGATCGACGCGCCCGTTCCATGGTGGCCGGCGTCGAGCCTGAGCGAACTCCTCGTCCAGCTCCTCAACGCGGTCGCGGACGGCGTGCTCGCGCTGCCGGTCTTCTGGATGCTCGTGCGCACGAAGCCGATCTGGGGCTTCGAGACGAAGACGAAGCTCACGCCGGGCGTCGCGCGCGAAGGCCTCTGAATCGGGGTTCCGAACGCGCGCGGAGGCGGGGGCCGCGCATCCTCCGCACCGGGCGCCTCGACCGCCGGAAGGTACAGTGCGGCCATGGCTCAGGACCGCGTTCACAGCCCCGTTGTCGTCTTCGATGATGGCCGTGGCACCTTCGGACCGCTCGTTGATCTTCGTCCGGCGTTCGACCTCCGTGCCGGGCTCGGGACCCTGCTCGAGCGCATCGAGCGCGCGGTGGGGCGTACCGCGGACGCGCTGTTCGTCGCGCCTGATCTCGCCGCCGTCGTCGCGGAGACCCACGCCCGGCCCGTGAACGCGCTTCCGGACGGCGAGCGGCTCCTCGTCGTCAACGGCCGCCTGCTGACGGCGCTCGCCGCCCGCGTGTCGGTCGGCGAGGTGCACGTCGCCGCCGACGGAACGCTCGTCGCCGGCTGGTTCGATCGCCCCGTGGCGGAACGCATCCTCGCGGTGCGCGGCGCGGGCGTGGACACGGGCGGCGCACGCCAAGTCGACGCGCGGCTCGCCGCGACGCCGTGGGACATCGCCACCACGATCGGCCAGACGCTCGAGGAGGATCTCAACCTCTTCGCACCGGCCGTGCGTCGCGCGCTCCGACCGGACGAGGGACAGTCCTTCGGAACGCATCCGATCGCGATCGATCCGTCGGCCTCGATCGGTCCGCTCGCGGTGATCGACGCATCGAAGGGACCGGTCCTCCTCGGGCCGAACGTCGTGGTCCGGCCGTTCGCCGTCCTCGTCGGTCCATGCGCGGTCCTTGACGGGAGCACGGTGGCCGAACGCTCGCTCCTCAAGGCGTCGACCGTCATCGGCCCACACTGCCGCGCGGGCGGCGAGATCGGCGGCACGATCTTCCAGGGCCATTCGAACAAGTCGCACGACGGCCATCTCGGCGACAGCTTCGTCGGCGAGTGGGTCAACATCGGCGCCGGAAGCGACAACTCGAACCTGCTGAACACGTACGGCGAGGTGATCGTCCGGCTCGAGCCCGATGGAGGCCTCGTGCGGACGGGGCGGCAGTTC
>JBIIYI010000461.1:0-2771 GCA_044346895.1 Phycisphaerales bacterium | reverse complement strand
AGCGCTGCGAAGGAGAGCAGCTCCAACTCGACGAATTCGGGAACGTCCGTGGGCAATACGCCGCCCACGCTGACGCTGACTCCTGGCGTTGCGGGCACGACCGGAAGCACGACCGGAAGCACGACCACCAGCAACGGCTTCGCCGGCGCGACGCCGTCGACCACCGCGGGCAGCGTCACGGGTCCGACGCCGTCGGGCGCGTTGGCGAACGGCAGCACGGGCGCCTCGCGTCCGCAGCCTCCGTTCGTTCCGGGCGCAGCCGCGCCATCGGGAAGCGGCAAGGGTGATGGCGTTGGCAGCGCTCCCGCCATCGCGACGAATGGTGGCACCAGCAACTTCAACGGCATCGCGACTGGCACCACGACTGGCACCACGACCGGCACCACGACCGGCGCCGGTACGAATCCGGGCACGGCGTCGGGTACGCCGTCTGGTACGCCGTCTGGTACGTCTTCGGGTCTGGCCACCGGCTCGACCGGTGCGCCGCGTCTCTCGAACGGCATCAATCGTTCCGCGCCGGGAACCAACCCGAGCGTCGGCACGTCGGGCACCAGCGTTGCCACCGGCAGCGGTGGTCCCACGCCGACCGGCGCAGGTCTTCCGACCGGCAGCGTTCCGGCGGGACTCACCGGTGCGGCTGGTTCGACGACCACTCCGACGACCGCCGCTTCCGGCAACGCGTCCGGTGGAGAGCGCACGCACGTGATCGCTTCCGGCGACACCTTCGAGGCGCTCGCCCAGAAGTACTTCAACGACGGTTCGAAGTGGTCGGTCATCGCGAAGGCGAACCCGACCATCGAGCCTGAGCGCCTGAAGATCGGCCAGAAGATCCGTATTCCCGCCTCGGCTGGCGCGGTCGTGGCGATGGATACGGCATCGTCGGTTTCGACCCCGAATCCGACTTCCCGCACCTCGGACGCATCCAGCACGAGCGGTGGTCAGACGCACGTCGTCGCGAAGGGCGACACGCTCTCGTCGATCTCGCGGAAGTACTTCGGCAGCGACAAGTATTGGCGTCAGATCCTCGCCGCCAACAAGGGCGCGTCGGAGAAGACCCTGAAGATCGGTCAGAAGCTCGTGATCCCCACCCGCGAGGCTTTCGCAGGTGCGGAGAACACGGGTCGCAGTGGCACCTGACCGCACGGTTTCGGCCGCGCGTGCGCGCACGGCTCGATCAAGGCAAGATTCGCAACGGGAGGCGTCCATTCGGGCGCCTCCCGTTTCATTCCGCCCCGCAACGATCGTCGGGATGGGTCGGCGCCGGCCGATCCGCGCGCCGTCCGTTCCGAACGCGGAAACGCGCCCTCGCAGCGTCGGGCGGAGCCGCTATCCTCCGCCCTTCGAATTCCGGCCTCCGCGCGATGGAGGTCGCGATCATGCGAAGCGTGCCACGAGCCTGAAGTCCCCGACGACCCCGCTGGAGTTCACGATGCCGACGAATGTCGTTCTCATCCCTGGTGACGGAATCGGACCCGAGGTCGCGGAGGCCGCGCAGCGCGTCATCGACGCGAGCGGTGCCGACATCGCATGGACCGTGCGGCACGCCGGCGAGGCCGCGCTCGCCGCCGGCGAGAAGCAGCTGCTCCCGCAGTCGACGCTCGACCTGATCGCCGAGTACGGCGTCGCGCTCAAGGGGCCGTGCACGACTCCGGTCGGCACGGGCTTCCGCTCGGTCAACGTCCTCCTTCGGAAGACGCTCGACCTCTACGCGGCGGTCCGCCCGATCCGGACGATGGCCGGCGTGAAGTCGCGCTACGAGAACGTCGACCTCGTGATCGTGCGCGAGAACACCGAGGGCCTGTACGCGGGCATCGAGAACGAGATCACGAAGGGCGTGACCACCAGCATCAAGGTGGCCACCGAGGCCGCATCGCGCCGCATCGCCGACTACGCCTTCCGCTACTGCCGCGAGCGCGGCCGGAAGAAGGTGTCCGTCTTCCACAAGGCGAACATCATGAAGTTGACCGACGGCCTGTTCATCCGGTGCGCGCGCGAGGTTCACGACGCGCACTACCAGGACATCGCGTACGAGGAGGTCATCGTCGACGCGGCCTGCATGAAGATGGTGCAGGACCCGACGAAGTTCGACGTCGTGCTTGCGGAGAACCTCTACGGCGACATCATGAGCGACCTCTGCGCCGGGCTCGTCGGCGGCCTCGGCGTCACGCCGGGTGCGAACATCGGCGAGAAGGGCGCGGTGTTCGAGGCCGTGCACGGATCCGCACCGGACATCGCCGGCAAGGGCGTGGCCAACCCGCTCGCGCTCGTCATGTCGGGCGTCATGATGCTCAACTGGATGTCGGTGCGTCGCGCCGAGCCGAGGTTCGCCCAGTGCGCGGCGCGCATCCGCGGCGCCTACGACCGGGCGCTCGCCGACGGCGCCACCACACGCGATCTCGGCGGATCGCTCGGAACGATGGAATTCGCCGACGCCCTCGTGAAGCGGCTCTGAGCCCGCGCGCGAAGTGACCGGCGTGGAGCACGTTTCCTACCACCCCGAGTACGTCATTCCGCTTCCGGAAGGCCACGCCTTTCCGATGCGGAAGTACGAACACCTCCATGCGATCCTCCGCGCGGAGGGGCTCGTGGGTGCCTTCAATCTCCACGAACCCGCCGAGTGCGCATGGGAGACGCTGGCGCTCGCCCACGACGAGGCCTATCTCGCGCGGCTGCGGGACGGGACGCTCTCGCGCGATGAACAGCGCCGGATCGGGATGGAGTGGTCGCCGCGGCTCGTGCGGCGCGCGCGGCTCGCGGTGCAGGGGACGATC
>JBIIYI010000074.1:0-9938 GCA_044346895.1 Phycisphaerales bacterium | reverse complement strand
GCATCCTGCAGCGCGAGTTCAAGCGCGCCGGCGGCGAGAACCACTACTTCTTCTGCGGCCGCGACATCATCGCGTACCGAGCGTTCAACGTGCCGATCGAGCGCGCGTGGCAGATCCTCAACGAGTCGCAGAAGGGCCTTTCGGGCGTCGAGAGCCACGCGCGGCTCTCGATCACGCACTACAAGGGCAAGACGGAAGTCAACGCCGTCACGAACGCGCCGATCCCGGGCCTCAAGGGCAGCGAGAACGGCGTCGTCCTCTTCAAGATCCTCCGCAGCGCGGGCGCCGCGAGCGACAAGGGCAAGGTGTGCATCGTCGGCCGCAATCCGGAGTCGCTCTGGTTCGACGGCTACGCGGACCGCGTCCTCTTCGACGAGGCCGGCCTCTACGACTACTCGCGCGTCAAGAGTGCGCGCGTGACGCACGCCGCAGCACCCATCCCGTCCTGCCGATGATCGACAAGCGCATCGCGAGCGCCCGCGAGGCGGTCGCCGACATCTTCGACGGTGCGACGATCATGATCGGCGGCTTCGGCGAGGCCGGCAGTCCGATCGAGCTCATCCACGCCCTGATCGATCAGGGCGCGGCGAACCTCACGGTCGTCAGCAACAACACGGGAAGCGGACTCGTCGGGCTCGCCGCGCTCCTGCGCGCCGAGCGCGTGCGCAAGGTCGTCTGCTCGTTCCCGCGCACCGCGGGCTCGACGGTGTTCCCCGACCTCTACCGGGCGGGCAAGGTCGAGCTCGAACTCGTCCCGCAGGGAACGCTCGCCGAGCGGATCCGCGCGGGCGGGGCCGGCGTCGCGGCGTTCTACACGCCCACCGCCGTCGGGACGCCCCTCGCGGAGGGAAAGGAATCGCGCGTCTTCGGCGGGCGCGAGCATGTGCTCGAGCACGGGATCCGCGCCGATTTCACGCTCATCAAGGGTCGCGCCGCCGACACGCACGGGAACGTCCTCTACCACCGCACGGCGCGCAACTTCGCGCCGATGATGGCGACCGCCGCCACGGTCACGATCGTGCAGGCGGCGGAGGTGGTCGACGCGGGCGCGCTCGATCCGGAGGCGATCGTGACGCCGGGGATCTTCGTCGACCGCGTCGTGCACGTGCCGTCGCCCCAGCTCGAATCGGCGCTCAACGAAGCCGGAGCGAGCTACCCATGACGACGCCCTCCACCAGTGCCCCGACGACCGGCTGGACGCGCGAAGGAATCGCCGAGCGCGTCGCGCAGGACATTCCGAACGGTTCGTACGTGAACCTCGGGATCGGCATTCCCGAACTCGTCGCGCGGTACGTGCCCGCGGGCCGCACGCTCGTCTACCACACCGAGAACGGACTGCTCGGCATGGGGCCCTCCCCCGCCGCGGGTTCCGGCGATCCCGAACTCATCAACGCGGGCAAGCGCCGCGTCACCATGATGCCGGGCGCCGCGCTCTTCGATCAGGCGACGAGCTTCGCCATGATCCGCGGCGGCCACCTCGACCTCTCGGTGCTCGGCGCGCTGCAGGTCGCGGCGAACGGCGATCTCGCGAACTGGTCGACCGGCGCGGACGACGCGATTCCCGCCGTCGGCGGCGCGATGGACCTCGTCGCGGGCGTCAAGCGCGTCTTCGTGATGACGACGCACACGACGAAGGAAGGCGAGTTCAAGCTCGTCGGGCGCTGCACCTATCCGCTGACGGGCCGCGGCGTCGTCACGCGCGTCTACTCCGATCTCGCCGTGATCGACGTCACGCCGCGCGGATTCGCGCTGGTCGAGCTCGCGCCCGGCGTCACCTTCGACTTCGTGCAAGAACGCACCGGCGCTCCGATCCTGCGGAACGACGCACCCGAGCGGGGATTTTGAGTGGATTCTGAGAGGATTCTGAAAGAGTTTGGGCGGATCCCAAGAGGAGCCTGACATGACGCCGAACGCAGCCGCCAGTGCGGGAGCCCCCGCCACCACCGCTTCGAACCAGAGCCGCAGCGCCGAACTCTTCGCGCGCGCGAAGAAGGTCATGCCGGGCGGCGTGAGCCGCAACACCGTGCTCTGGTCGTCGGTCCCGCCATACGTCGCGCACGGCAAGGGCTGCCGCGTCACCGACATCGACGGCGTCGTGCGCATCGACTTCGCGAACAACGTCGCGTCGCTCATCCACGGACACGCCTACGGGCCGGTCGTCGAGGCGGTCGCGGCGCAGCTCGCGCGCGGAACGGCGTTCATGATGGCGACCGAGCAGGAAGTGATGCACGCGGAGCACATCTGCTCGCGCAGCCGGGGCTTCGACCAGATCCGCTTCGTCAACTCGGGCACCGAGGCCGTGATGGCCGCGCTGAAGGCCGCGCGCGCGTTCACGGGTCGTCCCAAGATCGCGAAGGTCGAGGGCGCGTACCACGGCGGATACGACTACGTCGAGACGAGCCAGGGCTCGACTCCGAAGGACTGGGGAAGCGTCGATCACCCGAACCGCGTGCCGCTCGTCCATGGTTCGCCGCAGTCGGCGATGGACGACGTCGTCATCATCCCGTTCGACGACGTCGAGCGCTCGATCGCGCTGCTCGAGGAGCACAAGCACGATCTTGCCTGCGTCCTCCTCGACCTCATGCCGCACCGCGTGGGGCTCAAGCCCGCGTCGCAGGCGTTCGTCACGGCGATGCGCGAGTGGACGGCGAAGAACGGCGCGCTCCTCGTCTTCGACGAGGTCATCACCTTCCGCACGGAATATGGCGGCGCGCAGCAGGGCTACGGCATCGAGGGCGATCTGACCGCGCTCGGCAAGATGATCGGCGGCGGATTCCCGGTCGGCGCGCTCGCTGGGCGCGCGGCGGTGATGGAGGTCCTGAACCCCGGCGCCGCGAAGCTGCTCTTCCCGCTTTCGGGAACCTTCTCAGCGAACCCGGTCACGATGACCGCGGGCCGCGTCGCGATGGAGCACTTCGACGTCGCCGCCGTCGCGCGCCTGAACGCGCTCGGCGACCGCGCGCGCCACGGAATCGCCGAGGCGATCGCGCGCACGAAGGCGAGCGCCTGCGTCACCGGTGGCGGAAGCATGTTCCGCATCCACATGAAGCCGTCGGTGCCCGCGAACTACCGCGAGGCGTTCGCGACGCCCGACGAGAACAAGCGGCTGAAGGCGATGCTCGAGCACCTCTTCGCCGAGGGATTCCTCATGGTCGGCACGTGCACCGGCATGCTGTCGACGCCGATGACGGAAGCGGAGATCGACGCGCTCGTCGCGGCGGTCGAGGCGGGCTTCCGGAAGATCGGCTGAGCGCCGCGATCTCGGCAAACCGGCATCTCGACAGAAACGCAGCCGCATGTCGACCAACGGCGTCGGGAGACCGACCGCCGGAGGGTCCGCTCCAAATCCGATCCGCTCGGAAAAGACGGGAAGGCCGCACATCGCGGCCTTCCCGTCGGACGCTCCGCATCGCGCGTCACTCGGTGAAGTGCACGGCCGTCGGGAAGAACGGATCCTGAGCCCAACCCGGATTGCACTTGCCCCAGGGAATGACGTCGAAGAGTCCGAAGTAGACGATCTTGCAGCCGTCCTTCGGCTCGACCGTCTCGACCGAAGGGGTGCCGGTCGCTTCGTCCACGGGGTTGACGAACACCTCGCCGAACGTGTCGGGCACGCCGTCGCCGGTGCAGTCGACAAGCACGATGAAGTAGAGCGTGCACTTGGTCCAGTTGACGAGGTCGATCCGCCAGGGCGTGCTGCACTCCCAGAAGTAGATCGGCCATGGGAACGAGGAGCATCCGGCCGCCGCGAGCATCTCCTCGGCGACGCCCGGGGTCAGGGGCGATTCGGAGGAGACTTCCTTCGGCGGAGTAGAAGGCGTGAACTCGCCGTCGTCGGCCCGGCCTGCGGCATGCGCCGTCGATGGCTGCGACGCGAGCGGACTCGCGCATGCGACGCCGGCGAGTACGAATGCGGAGAACTTCTTCAGGGAGAATGGCTGCATGATGGACCTCTCGAGGATTTCAAGGGTGGCGCGCTCGACGCGCGGGTTTCGGCGAGGCTCCGGCCCACGCCGGTGCTCGTCGGAAGGAGTGCGCTTCCGGCGGCGCCGTACAGCCATCGCTCGAGAAACTGCGAATTCGACACCGAGAGGCCGAAGTGCGGCCAGGCGGCGTCCCAAGCCTCGGTGCGACCCGGGCAGGTCGGACGAAGGAAGAGCCGCCCCGGGCGCGCGCCCCCGACGATGTCACGCCCCTTCGAACAGCGTCGCCAGGCCCTGACCGACGCCGACGCAGAGCGAGGCGAGCCCGCGCCGCGCGTTGCGCCGCCGCATCTCGTGGACGAGCGTGACGACGATGCGGGCCCCGCTCGCGCCCAGCGGATGCCCGAGCGCGATCGCCCCGCCGTTCACGTTGACGCGCGCCGCGTCGAGCCCGATGCCGCGCACGCACGCGACCGACTGAGCGGCGAAGGCCTCGTTGAGCTCGGCGAGATCGATGTCGGCGGCCGAAAGCCCCGCGCGCGCGAGGAGCTTCTGCACCGCGGGAACGGGCCCGATCCCCATGTACGCGGGGTCGACGCCCGCCGACGCGCTCGCGCCGACGAAGGCGAGCGGCTTGAGCCCGAGCGCGGCGGCGCGCGACGCCTCGACGAGGACGAGCGCCGCGGCGCCGTCGTTGATGCCCGACGAGTTGCCGGCGGTGACGGTCGCGTCGGGCGCCTTCGAGAAGGCGGGCTTGAGCGCAGCGAGCTTCTCGAGCGTCGTGTCCGGTCGCGGATGCTCGTCGGTGTCGAAGACGATCGGAGCCTTCTTCCCCTGCGGGATCTCCACCGGGACGATC
The DNA here is from genome assembly GCA_044346895.1 of Phycisphaerales bacterium. Classification (GTDB taxonomy): domain Bacteria; phylum Planctomycetota; class Phycisphaerae; order Phycisphaerales; family SM1A02; genus QWPT01. The sequence goes on along the minus strand of JBIIYI010000074.1, from coordinate 5,156 downwards.
TCGTCCCTGAAGCGGCCGGCGGCGTGCGCGGCCGCCCACTTCTGCTGACTCGCGAGCGCGAAGGCGTCCTGATCCGCGCGCGAGACGCCATGCGCGCGCGCGACGTTCTCGGCGGTCTCGCCGAGCGAGATCGGCGGGTACATGGCGGCGAGGCGCGGATTCACGAAGCGCCAGCCGATCGTCGTGTCGCACAGCTGCTGCTCGCGGCCGAACGGCTGGTCCGACTTGCTCAGGACATACGGCGCGCGGCTCATCGACTCGACGCCACCGGCGACCATGACGTCGCCCGCGCCCGACTCGATCATGCGCGCGGCGACGTTGATCGCCTCGAGGCCCGACGCGCAGAGGCGGTTCACCGTCGCGCCCGGCACCGTCGGCGGAAGTCCGGCGACCAGCGCCGCCATGCGCGCGACGTTTCGGTTGTCCTCGCCGGCCTGGTTCGTCGCGCCGAAGTAGACGTCGTCGACGAGCGCCGGGTCGATGCCCGCGCGGGCGACCGCGGCGCGGATCGCGTGTGCGGCGAGATCGTCCGGGCGGACGGAGGAAAGCGCGCCTCCGTGACGACCGATGGGCGTGCGGACCGCGGCGACGATGGCGACTTTCCGTGACATTTCGCGCATCCTAGCGGACGGGCCGCCGGCGGCGCGTCACGGGAGGAGGATCGACATGCACGTGAGCGAACCGTCGGCCTTCGCGATCTCGGACAACGCGAGTTCGACGATGCGAAGGCCGCGCCGCTCGAGCGCGGCGCGCGTCGCCGGAAAGCCCTTCGCGACGATCGCCACGCCGTTCACGACCACGGCGTTCGCGGCGTACGCCTCCTCCCGCGGGACGATCACCACGTCGAGGCCCGCGAATGCGGCGCGATCGACCGTTCCCTCGGCGACGAGCACGGTGCGGTCGTCGATGCGCGATGCCGTGCACTTGAGATGGAGGAAGCCGCGCACGGGCACCTCGACCACCGAGTCGCCGAGAGGACCGAACACCTCGCGCACCCGCGCCGCACCCGCCGCGTCGGTGCGGGCAGACCGCCCGACGAACCACGTGGTTCCGACGCGCATGCAGTCGCCGCCGTCGATCGTGGCGGGTGCGACCGTCCGGGCGATGCGGTGCGTCGCGGCAAGCGCCGCGGCGATCGACTCGCCTTCACCGACGCGCGAAGGCGCGCCCGATCGCGTGATCATCGCGGTGCTCCCGGCCACGAGCGCGCAATCCTCGACGAAGCATGCGTCGGGATGCGCGTCGAGGGGCGGCAGCTCGACGATCTCGAGCCCGGCCCCGCGCAACGCATCGACGTACTGCGCGTGCTGCGCGCGCGCGCGCGCGACGTCGATCGCCTCCGCGGCGGGGTGCATCACGACCGCGTCGCGAAACGTCGCCGAGATCCCGCGCACGATGGCCTTCGTCGCCCGCATGAAGCCGACGATACCGACGTCGACGGCGGATCACAAGTACGCGCGCAGGCGCCCGCCCCTGCGGCGCGCGCAGCCCGCGCATCCGGCGCACCGAACGCCGGCCCGTCGGAACCGACGCGGGATGAGCGCTCGCACGGATACACGTGGAACGACGCCATGCTGAAGCGCGTTGATGAAGCGGCCGAAGGTTGCGGCCCGCGCGTGCTCCTGCCCGACTACTTCCGGCTCACGCCGCGCGAAGGGAAGAAGCCGCCGTGGACGACGGTCGACGCGAAGGACGTTCCACGCGGGACCGGCCTCGCGAAGCTCCGCTTCGACACGCCGCGCACGAGGAGGCGCAGCTCCGCGACGAACTGATCCATCGCGCGTGGCCGAGGGAGCGCGAGTGCATCGCGCCGCCGACGACGGGCTCGCTCGCAGCGCTCGACGCTGCGCTTCTGGTCACGCCACCCGCAGGGCGCGAGGCGGGCAATGTCCCGATCGCGCTCGAGCAGAAGCGCAGGCAAGACGCCACGCAGCGGGGAACGCAAGAGGGAACGCAAGAGGGAAAGCAAGAGGGAACGCAAGAGGGAAAGCAAGGCGGAGCGCGATCGCAGCAACGCGGTTCCGCGGGGTGGAGAACGACGGTTCCGGAGAGTGCACGGCACGTGCCACCCAGTGCCTGGCACTGCATGGCATGTGCCGTGCACCGCATGGAAACGCCACCGCCGCGGACTCCCGCGGCGGTGGTTCCCCTACAAGCCTTCATGCATCACGAGCGGCATCGCGAGGAAGATCGCGACCAAGATCGCGAGGAAGATCGCGAGCTGCTCCGCGCGCGCCGATCACGGCTCAACGCGCGGCACACCGTTCTGATGATGGCGGTACTTCGAGATCGTTTCGTACGCAACCTTGCGCGTGCGGTTGATGCCGCCGAGCGGCGCCTGCTCGGGCAGCGCGTGCCACGGCGTGAACGAAAGATTCTCCGCGACCTTGAGATCAAGGCCCGTCGAAAGATCCTGCTTCGGAATCCGCAGGAGCGCGACGCGCACGAACGGAGCATCCGACTCCTCCCACTCCGTGAGAGCGTCTTCGACAGGTTGCTTCACCGGATCGAGTTGCCGCTGCACGAGGAACTCGAACACGACCTCCGTTTCGCCGATCGTCTGAACCATCGCCTGACGCAGATAGTCCTGGCTCTTCTCGATCGACGCAGGCTTCTCCGACTTCGCGAGCGGTCGCGCCGAGAACTTCATCGCGCCCTTCCCGAGGCGATACGGCGTCTGGCTCCAGTAGCGCGATTCAAGCGGATTCCAGAACGGCGAAGTGTTCAGACCTTCGACCGCCTTGAGTGACTTCGGGCTGATCTTGAAGTAGACCTCGGTCGCCTTCAAACCTTCCACGCGCGCCGTGTGGAAGGCCGAGTAATCCGACACCGTCCGCGACAGGAACGTCGGATAGTTGATCATCACGAAGTCTTGGGTCGTCGCGTCGCGCTCGTCGGCGAGCACCTTCTCGCCAGGTACGCCGAGCACCTTGATCGCCATGCCGTGCGCCTGTTCAACGGTGTCCGAGTTGACCGACGTACCACTCGCCGAGAAACGCACCATCGCGTCGTACGACTTCGGCGTCGCGAAGATGCCGTGGCGCAATTCCGCGGGCAAGCCGTCGAGCACCTCGAAGCGCGCATTCACAAGTCCGTGCGTCTTCGGGTGCGCGTCGCGCAGCACTTCGCTGCCCGTCGGATACTGAATGCGCATGCGCGCCATCGTCTGATCGATGAACTCCTGAATCAGCCCGTCCTCACCAGGCAGCACGCGTTCCTCACCGAGCGCGAGCGGCGGCACCTGCATCGCGTAACTCTCGGGATACATGTTGTTGAAGAAGTGGACATCGCGCCAGGCCTCCACCGGGTCCTTCGGTCCGCCGTAGGGCGTGACTTGCGCCGGCGCGGTGGGGATCGACTTGAGGTACTCGATGATCGCCCAGCGCTCGTCGTCGGTGAGCAATCGACCGATCACGCCAGCGCCGCGCGGGCCGTTCTCAAACGAGTGGCCCATGTTCGAGTTGCCGAGCTTCGTCGTATCGAAGAGGAACTTCCCCGATGCGCCCGTCGTGTCGACGCCCACCTTCACCGGATCGAAGTCGCGCCCGATCATGAACTGCTTCGAGCGTTCCTTCGCGGGAATCAGCAGTTCGTAGAGGTTCGGAACAGAACCGTTGTGGAGGAACGGCGGGGTTGCCCACACTCCGTCGCGCGGCGCGGCCTTGTACGAAGCCTGCGTCGGCGGCTGTTCCCAATCGAAGCGGTAACCGTGAGCGTCGACGAGTTCCGCGGGAGTCAGGCCAGCCTTCTTCGCGGCGAGGGCGATCGTCTCGTTGTGTGCAACGCCAAGCAAGACCGCCGACGGCGCGAGCGGCGCATTCGTCAGCGGCTTCTTGAGATACGGCGCGAGCGCACCGGAGAGGAAGTCCGGTTGCGGATTGAACGCTGGCGTGCGGAACTGCTGCGGGTCGGTGCCGATGTAGGCCTCGGGCACGAGCGCGTTCTCGATGAAGCGCTTGCCATCGACCTTCGGCGCACTCCATCGGTGCGGGAAGGTCGAGTGGCACTGCGAGCAGTTCTCGACGAAGAGATCCCGGCCGCGGGCGGCCTTCTCGCGATCGATCCTGCCGAACACCTCCTCCGGCCAGTGCGGCGGTGCCAAGCGGCGAAGCAGTTCTTCGATCTTCAACTGCCCGCGGATATCCATCGTCGATTCGAAGAGGCCGTCCTTGGGCGACGCAGAACGCAGATCGGCGCGAACGAAGACGCCGAGCGATTCCGTGGCGTTTCGAACGAGCGGGTCAGAAGCAACGCCGCTCCACTGCACCCATGCCGACTGCGGCGCATTCCAGAGGAACGGAGGCTTCACAGGCGCGAGCGCGGCCATCCAGTTCTCCGTCATGCCCGTCGCGCCCGCGTTCGCGCGGTTGTGAATGAGCGTGAGCGCATCCATGCGACCAGGGCCGCTTGGCGTGTCCATCGCCGCATCGCGCGTGATGTACTGATCGACGCTCGCCGCAGCTTCGTCGAGCGACGTGCGCAGCGCAGCGCGCGCGTCGGTGTTGTTGACCTTCATGCGCGCGGCCGTGCGTTCGAACTTCGCCGCGTCGTTCTTCGTCGCCGCGAGTGCGTCGTTCAACGCCGAGATGTATCCCGCGAAATCGAACGTGTGGTTCGAGCCACCTTCGATGCGAATGCGCTTCCCCTGGTAGTGCAGCTCGGAGGAGTGACACGCCGAGCACGTCAGCCCGACCCACTCGCCCTTCCAACGACCGTCGTTCACCGTGGTCTTCGCAAGACCGATCGCAAGCCCATCCGGATTGAACTTCGGATCGACGGGACCGGGCAGCAGGCCGAACTTGCTCGAGATCGCTTCGACATGGAAGGGATCCGTGTTGCCGGCCTGTTCAAGCGCCATGAAGAGGTCGTACGGCATGACCGCCGAACCCTGCGACGTGCGGTGATACGCCGCGCGATCCTCGGCGCTCCAACCTTGATCGAGCAGGATGACGTCAGGTGCAGTCGAGGATGCCGTTGCGGGCATCACCGCGTCTGGCGCGCGGAACGCGAGGAGTCCGATCGCGAGTGCGCAGACTGCGGCAGCGCCAGCCACAGCACGCGCGCTCGAGAGGCTACTTTGAAGGCGAAGGTGTCCGAGCGTTGGGTTTCGAAGGTCTTGATGCATGAGGTTCCGATACTTGAGGTGGCTTTCGGGA
>JBIIYI010000460.1:0-2780 GCA_044346895.1 Phycisphaerales bacterium | reverse complement strand
CGCGATTCTTCCGCGCCTTCCCTACCCACGCCTTCCCGACCCACTCTTCGATGAAGCGCCGAATGACGCAAATGGCACGGATTGCCTGCCGCGTTCTCTCTCAACGAGATCGAACGCCTCGCAACCACCTCGATCGGCGCATGTCACCCCTCCGCGAAACGCAGTCGGCTGTCCGTGCTGGTGTCGAGCTCGATGTCTGGTTCGACGACCCAGCCGACGACCCAGCCGACGATCTACCGGAAGACCGTCCGGCAACCAGGCCCGACGAGTGCATCGAAGTGCCGTCGCGAAGTCACCCGCCGTGCGACTTCTCACGGAGCGCCTCGAGCGTCGCGTGCGCGCGCCCGAAATCGATCGCCTCCGCCGCGATGCCGATCCCGTCCTCGATCGACGGCGCGACGCCCGCCACGTAGAGCGCCGCCGCAGCGTTCACGAGCACCATCGCGCGCCGCGCGCCACGCTCCTCGCCGGAGAGCACGTTGGTGAAGAGCGTCGCGGCCTCTTCGAGCGACCCGGGCGAAAGCGCCGCGGGATCCGCGCGCTCGAGTCCGAGCGCCCGCGGATCGACCGTCCACTCGCGCACGGCGCCGTCGCGCACTTCCGCCACGCGCGTCGGTACGGCGATCGAGATCTCGTCGAGTCCGTCGTCCGAATGGAGGACGAGCGCATGCTTGGCACCGAGGCGAACGAGCGCCTCGGCGATCGGACGCACGAAGTGTCCGGCGTACACGCCCATCACCTGCCGCCCGGCGCCTGCGGGATTCGTCAACGGTCCGAGCAGGTTGAAGAGGGTGGGGACCCCGAGCGCCTTCCGCACCGGCATCACGTGGCGCGCCGCCGGATGATGGTGGATCGCGAACGAGAAGCAGATGCCGACCTCGTCGATGCACCGCGCCTGCGTCGCGGGCGATGCGTTGACGTCGATGCCGAGCCTCTCCATCACCTCGGCCGACCCGCGTCCGGTGCGCGAGCGGTTGCCGTGCTTGGCGACCTTCGCGCCCGAAGCCGCCGCCACCACCGCGGCGAGCGTCGACACGTTGAACGTCTTCGGCGCTCCGCCCGTACCCGCGGTGTCGACGATCGCATCGGGCGCCGTTCGGCACGGCACGCGCTCGACCCGAGCCCGCATCACGCTCGCCGCGCCGACGATCTCATCGACGGTCGGCAGTCGCGTCGCCATCAACGCGAGGAACGCACCCATCTCCGCATGGTGCGATTCACCCGAGGCGATCTCCTCGAACGCCTGGCGCGCCTCGGCCTCGGTCAGGGTGGCGCCGCGGAGCAGCTTGCGGAGATAGGGCGTGAGTTCGCCCGGGCGGGAGGACTTCGCGAACTCGGAGGGTCCGTCGTGAGGCATGACCGTAGCGTAGCGGGAAGGGCTCGAAATCCCGTAGCATCCGCGCATGGCGTGTCCGGCATTCCCCTCGACCCTCGCGGAATCGATCGTCCACACGCTCGATCCATTCGTCGTCGAGGTCGCGCCGGGCATCGGTCCCCGCTGGTACGGCACCGCGTATCTCGCGGGATTCCTCGTCGGCTGGCTCATCCTGCGCTGGCTTGCCGACACGCGCCGCATTCCGCTCGACAGGCGCCAGGTGCTCGATCTCGTCACGAACGTCATCGTCGGCGTGATCGTCGGCGGGCGACTCGGACACGTCATCTTCTACGAGCCCCATCTCCTCGTCACCTTTGGCGATGCGTTCCCGTTCTGGGGCCTCCTCGAGCTCAGCAAGGGCGGCATGTCGAGCCACGGCGGCGTGATCGGCGTCGCGCTTGCGATCATCCTCTTCGCGCGGCGCGAGAAGCTTCCGATCCTCGTCGCCGGCGACGCGGTCGCGTTCTCGGTTCCGTGGGGCCTGATGTTCGGCCGCCTCGCGAACTGGGTGAACGGCGAGCTCTGGGGCCGCGCGCTTCCCGACGCGATGCAGGCGAATCCACCGTGGTGGAGTGTGAAGTACCCGGAGGAACTCTCGCTCCTCACGCGCGTTCCCGCGCAGCTCGAACCGCTGCGCGAACTCGCGCCGGCCACCGACCGACTGAGCGACGAGCAGGTGCTCGCGTGGATCCAGACCACGGCGTACGACCACGCGAACAGCGCGCACGACGCTGTGATCACGGCGATCACACCTGTACTCACGGCGTACTACCCGAGCCAGTTTTTCCAAGCGCTCGCCGAAGGTCCGTGCCTCCTCATCCTGATGTCGCTCGCGTGGCTCGCACCGCGTCGTGCGGGCACGATCGCCGCCGTGTTTCTCGCGGGTTACGGCGTATTGCGCTACACGACCGAGCAATTCCGCGAGGCCGATTCACCGGTCATCGCACTCGGTTTCCTCACACTTCCGATGCTGCTCTCGATCACGATGATCGCGTTCGGCGCAGTGTTCTTCGTGCTCTCACGCAAGTCGCAACCGATCGGTGGACTGTGGAAGCGCGCGGCGTGAGTGGCGGGCGCGGTGGGCGTTTCGGGCGCTTCGGCGCCGAGCCGTCGCCAACATCCGAGGATCTCGCTCGATTTCTTGCCGCAGCGCGCTCATGCGGAAGCGCGACGCAAGTTCGTTCCACACGTCGACTTGTGGCGCGAGCCGGTTTCATGCTCGCGACCGCCCTCGCGGCATTTTCGATTTCCCTCGCGATTTTCCCCCACGAAACGCGCGCCATCACATTCCTCTCCTCGCCCTCACAACTGTCCCCACAACTGTCGCTACAAGCGCACGAGGAGAGTCAGATGCGTTCCCTGAAGAGCATTGGTCAGAAGAGTCTCGGAGTTGTGTCGTCGCTCG
>JBIIYI010000073.1:0-9985 GCA_044346895.1 Phycisphaerales bacterium | reverse complement strand
AAGATGCCGCCGACACCGAGGACGCGTTGCATGGGGGGAGAGCTCCTAGTTCGAAGGTAACGGTTCGCGGTCGCTGCCGTGCAGGGGGAGCGGCGTTGGGGCCGTGGGTGGGCGCCTCGCTGGCGTCCCAGAGCCGTCCGGCCTGGGGACGGAGTGTTCGTGCTCAAAATCTCTTTCTACGACTAGTGTCCGCCACGGACACTTGGTGTTGCGAGAGGTGCTCTCCGGCGCAGGCTGCATGCGTCCCTTTCGGTTCCACAGGCGGCGCGGTCCCTGAGATTCTGTTCCCGAACCACTGTCCCGGTTCCTTCCGCGCCGCTGCACGATTTGTCCCTTTCACGCATTGCTTGGTGCGCGTGCACCCTGCGTCGCTGAGGTCGTGCCGTGGGCTGATCTGTCGAGGAAAGGTCTCGAGAATCTCATGTCCAACCGTACCAAGAAGAACTGCGCCGTTCTGGCCTGCACCCTGAGCGCGGCGGCCGCGTCCATGTCGCATGCAGCCATCACGCAAGTCGATTACAGCGCAGTTGTGTCCAACACAAGCGAGAACTTCAGCGGGTTCGCGAGCGGCGGAAGCGGGCCCCGCAACACCGTTGTGCAAGGCAACGGCCTCTCGTTTGGCGAGAGATTCGCAGGTCAGCAGCTCGGGACGCAGACCATCGATTTCCCGACATTCTTCACCGCATCCTACGACGTCCTCTCCGGTTCGCCGACATCCGCACTGACCCTCGAGGCGGGAAGCGCGGACCGCAATCTGTGGATTGGCGACACGCAAACGAAGACAGGCTTTGTGATTGCAGGCTGTGGTCCCAACGGCTCGGCGTTTGGTCCGAGCGGGCTTGGTCACGGAAGCGTCGCGGTGCTGTTTGACGCGGATCAGTCACAACTGGGCTTCCGGATCGGCGGGCAGAATGGCTCTACAGGTATCGTGAGTTTCTTCCGGCGGGATGGCTCGCTGATCGAGACGTTGAACCTCTCGCTCGTCGGTGTGCTTCCCGGCTTCACCCCGGATCTGACCTTTGGATTCCTGCGTGACGGCGCCGTTGCGGATATCGCTGGATTCTCGATCACCCACAACGATTTCGCAGGCATCTACATGGACGACTTCATCTTCAGCAGCAGCGTCCCCGCGCCTGGCGCGATCGCGTTGCTCGGCCTCGCCGGTCTCGCCGGCCGTCGTCGCCGCTGACGAGGTTTCACGCGGCGCTCGCGCCGCTGAAGGGTGTGCTTTGCGATGTGCGCATTCGAGCAGCGAAGGCTCTTCGAACACGCACTTCACATCAAAGCCACCAATTCAAATCCCGTCGATGAGAACCCGTCGATGAGAACCCGTCGACGAGAACCCGTGACTTAGGACCCCTCGGCGCGCTCGCGCCGAGGGGTTCTCGTTTGTCGTCACGCGTTTGCGCGTTGGCAGCGGAACCCCAGGCTGTCCAAGTGCGCGCAGCGCGAGTTCACGTGCGCCGCGACGCCGACTTGGTGCAGATCGATTCGATCACGAAAGCGGTTCCCTCGTATGGCGAACTGTCCAGTCCGTCGACTGGCTACCTTCGGTGCGGCATCGATCATCGCGACAATTGCCCCGAATGCGACGAGCGCGGTTTCGAAGGCATGTTCATCATGCGCGGGAGAGGCACCATCTCCGTGGGCGTCGAATGGCGCGCGTCTCTGCAAGGTCACGATCGTGGTCGCCCACGATCGTTGTCGCCCACGATCGTTGTCGCCCACGATCGTTGTCGCCATTGTGTTTCTGCTGATGCTCGTGCCGTTTCTTGCGAGTTTCACGAATGCAACACTCGCGTGGTGGCGCGACTTCGTGGCGCGACTTCGTGGCGCGACTTCGTGGCGCGACTTCGTGGCGCGACTTTGTGGCACAAGTTCGCGGCGAAACTTCCCCCAGCAACGCATCTGCACTGGCAAGTCGACGTGACCCACGTGCGGAACAAACGTGCAGAAAGAGACGCCTCGGCCGGAAGACCGAGGCGTCTCTCTTGCTGTCGTGATCACAGTCCGCGCGGCGACGACGCCGCACGAATCAGCGCATCAACGCATGCTCACGCGCGGCGGCGGCGGGTACCGACGAGACCCGCGAGGCCGAGCACCGCGAGCGCACCTGGCGCCGGCACTGGCTGGGACATGTACATCGTCCTGGAGGTGTAGTTGTAGCGCGCGACCTCAGGGAAGGGATAGTTGGTGGACGCCTGGAATGCCACCTCGCGGGTTGTTGCCTCGATGTACAGACGGCTGTTCGCCGCCAGCGCCGATTCAATGTTCACGGTGAAGGTGTTTCCCGAAAGGATCGTGGGCGAGAAAACCTGCCCATTGCTACCCGACAAGAAGAGGCCGATCGCTTCGAACCCCGCCTGGACGACGTCCTGCGTTGTGCTGAAGGTGAAGGTGCCTGTGAGCCCGTTGGCGCAGATGTCGTTGAACTGGGCAATGGACGACTGGGTGAGCTCCATGTAGGTCCTCGCCGTCGGAGCGATGTAGTACGGGGCGAAGTCCGCGGAGGTCTGGTAGGTGCCAGGGTAGGTACCGGGGTAGGTACCGGGGTAGGTACCGGGGTAGGTGCCACCAGTGGTGGACCATGTGCACGAGAAGTTGCCGCGGGAATTCGAGTCCATCCACGAATCAATCGCTGCACCAGTGAGGAAGCCGGGCCCCTGCGGCGTCCTCGTGGTCCACGCGCCAAACTGCTGTGGCCAGTTCGTCTGGCCGTTGGGACGAGTGGCGGAGAGCAGCGTGCCCCCCGCAGTGATCGAGACGCTGCCCTGCACATAGCTGTCGGTCAGCCCGGCGGCAGTCGCGTAGCGCAAGACCTCGGTGTACATGCCGATGTCGGCCACCGCAGGGGCGGCGAACATGGCGATCGAAAGGACGCCGATCGAGGAGGAGCCGATCGAGAGAGACTTCATGTTTGGACTTTCTCCTGCCTGGACGCAGGAAACCTCTGAACTGCACGGGACGCATGCAGCCCTCGTCCTGGTGTCAACACGACGCCACCCTCCAGTGGAGCGGGGAGCAAGCGCCGCGTCCCTGATCTGTCAAACAAGGAGTGTCCGCGGCGGACACTGCTTTCCGGTATCCGATCCCAACGCGAGGGATTCCGGGTGCATTCTTCGGTTCCGGGGCGCAGGGCGTGCGTCGATCGGGATGACCCTGCGTCGGGCGGTCTGCGCTCAACCGTGCCGCTTCGACGGGCCCTTGCGGCTGCCGTGCCGCGCATGCACCGCGCGGGCCTCCTCACGTGCCGTGGGGGTCGCACGCAGGCCGAACAGCTTCTCCTGCGCGTGCCGATACGCCGTGACGTGGTCGACGATCGGCTCCGGATAGTCCACGCCGATCCGGCATCCGATCATCGTCTGGAGCAGCGGAGGGATGTGCTGCGGTTCGGGCAGCAACGCGTCGGGAACGGCGCGAAGCTCCGGTACCCACCGTCGGACGAACACTCCGGTCGGATCCTGATCCTCGACCTGCTTGCGCGGCGAGTAGATGCGGAGCGTGTTGATGCCCGTCGTTCCCGACTGCATCTGCACCTGCGGGTAGTGGATGCCGGGCTCGTAGTCGAGAAACTGGCTCCCGAGCCATGGCGCGAAGCTGCGCCAGTCGAGCCACAGATGATGGCTGGCGAAGCTCACCAGCATCGCGCGCATGCGGAAGTTGATCCAGCCCGACGCGACGAGCGCGCGCATGCATGCGTCGATCATCGGAAACCCCGTCTGACCGCGCTTCCACGCATCGAGCCGCGCGGCGGCGACGGCGGGATCGAGCCCCATTCGCAGATCCTCGCAACTGCGCGCCATGCAGCGCGCCTCGATCGCAGGCTCGTCCTCGAGCTTCTGGATGAAGTGGCAATGCCACGACAATCGCGACAGAAAACTGCGGATCGAGCCCCTCCACGCCGCGCGGTCGCCCTCCGAGAGTCCCTCGACCGCCATGCGCGCAGGTTCGTCGAACTGCGCCAGCCGCCGTCGCGCGCCCTGATAGGCCCGTCGGACGCTCATCGTGCCCCACGCGAGATGTGGCGAAAGCCGCGAGCACGACTCCCATGCGTGCACCGGCGAGCCCATGGTCGCGCGGTAGTCGCGTCCGCGCTCGAGGAGGAAGGTCGTCAAGGCGCGCGCCGCCTCCGACGAGCCGCCCCGCTGGCGCAGGGCGAGGCGCGCATCCTGTCCGAGTCCGAGCGTCTGGGACAGTCCTTCAGCCCCGCGCGGCACGGCCCGCTCGTCGAGCGATCGCAGCATCGCGGGACTCGGCACGCGCGGAAGTTCCATGTGCGCACTCCAGCGCGCCGCCCATCCGTCGCGATCGGCCGTCGGACGGAAGACGCCATGCTGCCGCCATTCGCGGAATGCGACGCCATGGCGCCGGCACCACCGCGCCACGCGAAGGTCGCGCGCGTAGGTGACTGCGTTGCCCGTCTCCTCGTGCGCAAGCAGCGACTCGATCGGCTCGCATCGCGAGAGTTCGTCGAGGACTTCGGTCACCTCGCCCGTGCGTCGGATCAGCCGTCCGCCGCGCTCCACGAGCAGCGTCTCGAGCGCATCGAGCGACTCATCGACGAAACCGAGCTGCGACGCGTCTGCATCGCTCCCACGCCAGACCTCGGGCTCGTAGACATAGAGCGCGACCATGCATCCGCCGCGTTCGCAACAGCGCGCCGCCTCCGCGAGCGGCGCGTGGTCGTCGATGCGAAGGTCGCGCTTCAGCCATACCACGTGCATGGGGCGGCGCGTTCGCGGCGGGGGAGCCTTCCGATGCATCGAGGCGCGGCGGTCCGTGGGCGAATCGCCTGCACGTACCGCGCGTCGCGTGCGGTCACTCTGCCTCGCGCTTGAACTCCAGGCGCCGCGGCGTTCCGCCCTTCAGGAACCCAGTGGTGGCGCTCAGCCCGCCCTCGGCCGAAAGCTCGTACACGATGCGCTTCGGGTAGTCGTGCCTCGGATTGTCGAAGACGGCGCGCGTCGCCGTCCATTCGGTCAGCACGAACTCGGTCGCGGCCCGACCCGCAGGCTGCGCGATGTACACGAGCCCGCCGTCGCGTTCGACGATGCGGAGATACTCGAAGCCGACCATCTTGCCGCTGGTGTTCACGGTGCGCGCCACGGCGAGCATCGCGCCGCCGAGCGGAGGGCTCCATCGCTCCTCGATCGAGGACCCGGAGCTGCGCGTGCCGACCCAGTCGCCGGCCAGCCAGCCGAGGTCGCCGATCGTGGCCTTCGCAGCCGCAGGCATGGGGATGTCCTCCGCATGGCGATAGAGGCCCGTCGCGACCGATCCCGACGGTGGGTCGACCGCGACCGTGACGACCAGGCCATCGGCGGTGTGGCGGAAGCTCCTGCGGATCATCTGGATTCCCGAGGTGGGCGCTCCCGCGGCCCGTTCGAACGACACCTCGTACGAGAACTCGCCATCCTTCCATCCGCCGCGGTATCGCGTGACCCTGTCCGATTCGGGTCGCTCGGTCACCGAACCGTCGAGCGCGACGCGCACGTCTCGGTGCCCCGACCCGTGGCCGTTGAGGATGATCGCTCCCTCCTCGACGCGCATCGAGAACGACGACGCCATCGGCGGGCTGATCTGCTCGAGCGTGCGGCCTTCGGTGCGATCCTCGACGAAGATCCACTCGCCGTCCATCAGCTGGGGCCCCTCGCGCTTCGTGGCAGGGGGGCTTGCTTCTTGCGCCATTGCACGTGCGGATGCCAGGCCACACAGGAACAGCACAAGCATGGCAAGGAAACGCGACGACGGATGCAGGTGACGGGATTCGGTTCGCATGCGTAGCTCCCGCTGCGGGTGGCTCAGACTCGGCCTCGCGCGCCGAGCGGGCGAGGCGCGGCGGGGCACGCGCCGCTCTGGCACTGTAACGCAGCGACGCGCCGGACTCGCACGAGGGCGCGGTTGCCGACGGATGCACGCTCTCTTGCAGCCATTCCCGCTGGCCCGCGTGGTGCGAGGCTTCATCGCTTCCTGCCGTCTCGCGCGGCTGCATTCGGCATGCGTGTAAGGTCGTCGCTCCATGCCCCGGCCGGCGTCCAGATCGACGCCGTGCCCCTCGTCACATGCGGTGACCGATGGACCGATGGAGCGCGCCGTCGCGTTCGCACGGACGATCCCGCGGCGACTGCCCGAGCGTTCGGGAGGAGACTTTCGCTTTGAAGGCGTCGCAGGCACGTGAGGCGGGTGCTCCTCGCACGAAGCCACGCTCCGTGAAGCGAGCGGAGCAGCCATCTCGAGACCGTGGAGTTTCCTCTACGGCCGCCAAGCGAGGCCCTCTCCCGCGGCGAGGTCCGAGGTCGCGACCACTCCATCGGCGCGTGCGTCGAACCACAACGCCGGAATCGCGCTCGGTCGAGCCTCCGAAGACACTCCGTGTTCATTGGTCTGAGAGGTGCGACACGATTCGCTCATGCTTCACGGCATGGCGCGATAGAGCCATGTGGAGCGCGCTGCCGCCCGCGGATCAGGGTGCTCGCGCCTGCAGCCGCGCGCGCGGAATCACCCGCAGCCTCGGTCTGGGCGTCTGAAACCTCGCCTCGAGTCTCGATATCGCCGCGGCGCTCCGTGCATTTCCAGTCGCGAAGGGCTGGGATGCAGTGGCATTCACGAATGAGGACACCGATGTGGTACGACGGCTGAGACGTTCCAGAAGGTGTGTTCGTATCTCTCGGTGGCGAGTCCGCGCGATGCGTTGTGGCGACAGGTTGTCGCGGCAAAGGTCGTCCCGTGCTGTGCAGCGGGCGAGTTGGAGCGTCATGAAGCGGTGTGTCTCGGAACCGCAGGCCGCGGTTGGCGCGCCGTCGGGCTTCGGGGTTCACATTGAACCGATCAGGTTGCTCGGCTGGGCCTCCGTGACGCAAGCGGCCAGATCGCGGGGCTTCGGCGGCCTCGCCCGGATGTGCCGCGCACGCTTCGAACGAAATCGAGGCCTGCGCCCGGTCGCCGTCGACCGTCTGGCGCAGGGTCAGACCGCGCCTCTGATACGGTTCCGCCATGCATCGTCGAGCAGCGTCCCTCGTGCTTTGGGCATCCTTCCTGGCTTTGTCGCCCCTGACTGCCGCGCCCGCGGCGGCGCAGGTCCACTATCACGAGGGCGGCCAGCCGTGGAACCAGCGCGCGGGCGGCGGTCCCGACGCCGAGGTGCCTGGGTGGTACTACAACCTCGGCATCACAGGCATGCGAGCCGAACTCGTCGCCGAGGCGCCGAAGTCGCTCGTCGTCCGTCATGTGTTCGCGGGGACTCCGGCGAGCGGCGTCGTGCTCGTCGGCGACCAGATCGTCGGCGCCATGGGGAAGCCGTTTCGCGAGGCGCATCGCAATGGGTACGGCGAGGAGGTCTTCGGCGCGGCCGGCCCGATCGAGGAGTTCGCTGCCGCGCTCGAGGCGGCGCAGGACCGCAACGCATCGGCGGCCGGCAAGCTGCCGTTGACGGTTCTTCGCGATGGCAAGGAACTCGCGGTGACGCTCGATGTGGGCACGGCGTACGGGAACTTCGGCATGAACTACCCCGCGGATTGCACGAAGTCCGCGCGGATCGTCGCCGAACTGCTCGAGTACCTCGTGAAGAACCAGGGCGCCGACGGATCCTTCGGCGATCCGGTCCACGACACCTTCGCGCCGCTGGCGCTGCTCGCAAGCGGCGAGGTGCGCTACATGCCGGCGGTCGAGCGCTGCGTGCGGCATCTCGCGGCGACGACGAAGGCGTCCGACGATGCCGCGAAGCAGTCGCTTCCGAACTGGAGGTACATGGCCGCCGCGATCGTGATGAGCGAGTACCACCTCGCGACGCGCGCCGAGTGGGTCCTTCCCGAGCTTGCCGAGGTGCGCGACTTCATCGAGGCGGGCCAGTACCTCGACATGTCGCAGATCAACCCGAAGGCGAAGGAGTCGCATCCCGACAGCTACCCGACCGGCCCGCGCGACTCGCACGGCGGCTGGGGGCACAACCCAGGTTTCGAGGGATACGGTCCGATCGCGATGATCACGGCGCAGGGAGCCCTGGGGTACGCGCTCATGGCGCGGTGCGGCATCGCGATCGATCGCGCTCGACATGACGCGGCGTACGAGTTCCTCCGGCGCGGCAGCGGTCCGAACGGCTATGTGTGGTACGGCGATCGCAAGGGCGGCGGCGACGACGACTGGGCCGACATGGGCCGCACGGGTGCCGCTGCGATCGCGCATTTCATGAGCACGTACCCCGAAGCGGCGTACCACGAGCGTGCCCGCCTCCACGCGACGGTGATCGGCCGGCACCCGCAGAGCTTCCCTGACACGCACGGGTCGCCCGCGATGGGCATGGGGTACACCGCGCTCGGTGCGAGCATCGAGCCAGCGAGCTTCCGCAGGCTCATGGATGCCAATCGGTGGTGGTTTGCGCTGGCGCAGTGCGCCGACGGGACCTTCTACTACCAGCCGAACCGCGACAACGCAGGCTACGGCTCCGATGCCCGCATGACCGCGTCGTCGGTGACGGCCTTCATCCTGCTGCTGCCGAAGCGGAGTCTCACGATGACGGGGCGGCTTGGGGCCGAAGCGCGTCCGCCTGCGCCTCAGGCTTCGCCCCAGGCTTCGTCTGGGCCAGCGCCGGCCAGTCCTTGATACGATCGACAGGGGGCTCGGGGCCACGCCCGCGTCTCTCGCGAGACCGCCGTTCGTCGCGGGGTCGCGCAGAAGTCAAGGCTGCATCTTGAGCGTTGGAGGAGGTGTGCCGTGCCCACGATGACGCCATCGCAGACGATCTTCATCCTGATCTTCGCCTTCGTTCTCTTGCAGGCGTTTCTGGTACTGCTCATCAGGACTCGGAGAATCGACTCGCGGTTACAGTCGCCATTCGGAGCCATCCTGTTCATGCAGGGAGTGGCGGTGTTGTTGCTCGTGGTCGACACCATGCACCGCTGGATGAATCAGTGATCGCCGGGCGCGTGAGGGGTGGTGTGCTGCAACTTCTCCTGAGACACCCATCTGGGCCTCGAGGATTTGGGACTCGAGGATTTGGGACTCGAGGATTTGGGACTCGAGGGTTTGGGACTCGAGGGTTTGGGACTCGAGGATTTGAAACTTGAGGGCACGATGCACGGCACCGTGAAGACGCCACGACACAAGGTGGCTTCGGCGGCGAAGCGAGTGCGGAGCGCGAGCCGGGCTGGTGAAGGCGACCGATCGGACCACGCTCCGATCTCGGCGGCGAGTCGAGAGTGCGCAACATCAAGAGCAGCCTGCGTCGCTTCCGCGGCGATGGCGGGGGCGAGCTGCTGAGGCTGCGGGCTTGCGAGTGGAGTTCCTTCGGCTGGTCTGCGGGGTGGTCACTGGTCTGGCTCCTCGTCTGGCTCCTCGTCTGGCTCCTCGTCTGGCTCCTCGTCTGGCTCCTCGACTGGTTCCGAGAGGCCGCAAAGTTCGGCCGCGAGCTTCTTCGCCACATCGATGCCCGGGCGCTGCGACCCCTTGTCTCCGCCTGCGAGCAGGATGACAAGCGCATTGCTGCGGCGTGTGAAGTACACCCGATGGCCCGGCCCGGTATGCACGCGCAGCTCGGACAGCGTGTGATCGATGACTTTCCTGTCACCGAAGTGGCCTTCCTCGACTGCGACGATCCGGGCGAGGATTCGCGCACGGGCGCCGCGATCGCGAAGTGGTTCGAGCGCTCCGACGACCTGCATCGACGGCGCGCGATCCTGAACAACGTCGGCCCGATCGACTTCGAACTCGCTTGGCGGATGCGCAAGCGAGGGACATATCGACCGGCCCACGGAACCGGGGCGGGCTTCAGTCGTGCCGAGACTCCTCAACTCCCGGAAGTGTCTCATCCGGTACAACATGCCGGACTTCACCTTCGTCCGCCATCCGCGAGGCGCTTGCCTTGCGGGGCAGGGGGCCTGGTGGCCACGGACTGACCTTCCCCCCTGAAACCGTACCAAGCCGGATTTTGGTATCCGGCGCATTTCAGGAGGTCAGGCCATGCCAGGCAAGCGTTTCAAGGCGGAGGAGA
>JBIIYI010000072.1:0-9995 GCA_044346895.1 Phycisphaerales bacterium | reverse complement strand
CGCTGCGGAGGCCGACACGAGCCGCTCAAGCGCGAACGGCATCAGGAGGATGCCGACGCCGCAGAGGACGGCCGCGATCCGCGGCCACGCGCTTGGTACGGCATGCACCGAGTCGGTGCGGGCCGTGGGGGTGCCGAGCATCGGCACCGCGACGAGCTGCAGGTAGTAGAACGCGCTGATCGCGGTGGTGACCGCCGCAATGATGACGAGCGCGGTCTGGCCGGCGTCGATCGCCGCCGCAAAGAGGGCGAGCTTTCCGAAGAAGCCGATCAGTGGCGGGATGCCGATCAGGCTGATCGCGCTGATCGCGAGCATCCAGGCGAGCCCCGGCTGGCGCAGGCGAAGGCCTGCGAGATCGTCGAGCGTCTCGACCTCCTCGTTCTGTCGCTCGAGCGCACCGAGCACCGCGAACACCGCGGTGTTCATGACGCCGTACCCGACGAGGTAGAAGAGGACCGCGTTGTAGCCCGCGCCCGGCCCCGTGATGATGCCGATCAGGAGGTATCCCGACTGGGCGATCGAGCTGTACGCGAGCATGCGCTTCACGTTGCGCTGGAGGAGCGCCCCGACGTTTCCGATGATCATCGTGAGCACGCTCACGAGCCAGAGGAGGGCGAGGATCGCGTCCGGGAGCCGCGCGGTGACGGCGCCCGTGGCATCGGCGACGGGCGTCCAGAAGATGCCGAGGAGCACCATCAGCGCGGCGACGCCGGCGATCTTCGGCATGAAGCCGAGGAACGCGGTCGTCTGCGATCCGGCGCCCTCGTAGACGTCGGGTGCGTAGAAGTGCATCGGCGCCGCCGCGAGCTTGAAAGCAATGCCAAGGATGGCCATCACGCCGCCGAGGATCGCGAGCGTCGGGATCGCCGCCATGTCGGCGAGGCGCTCCTTCATCTCGACGAGGTCGAGCGTGCCGGTCGCTCCGTAGAGCAGCGCGAATCCGTAGAGGAAGGTCGCGGCCGAAAGGGCGCCGAGGAAGAAGTACTTGACCGCCGCCTCCTGCGCGCGGCGCGTGCCGCGGCTGACGGCGACCATCACGTAGGTCGGAAGACTCGCGAGTTCGAGCGCGAGGAAGAGCCAGATCAGGTCGTTCGCGTTCGCGATCAGCATCGTGCCCGCGACCGACAGCAGGAAGAACGCGAAGTACTCGCCGCGCATCGTGCGGATCGGATCGAACGACGCGCGACCCGAATCGAATGCCTCCTCGAGCCGGCGATCGATCGCCGGTCCGGCGACCATCACCAGCAGGATCCCGACGAGCGCGATCAGCGCCTTCACGAAGCCGCCGAGCTGGGGGAGGAGAAGGTTGCTCTCGGCGACGGCGTCGGAGCGGTAGACGTAGGCCGTCACGCCGACCGAAGCCGCGAGGAACGCGGCGGTCACCATCGGCACCGCGCGCCGGATGGAGGCGGTGCGGGCGAGGCCGAGCACCGCCACCACCACCGCGCCCACGAAGAGCAGGATCTCGGGAGCGATGAGCGTGAGCTTCGCCGCCATGTTGGCGGAGGCGAGCGTCGGCGGAAGATTCGTCAGCATCGACATGGTTGAAGCGATCTCGATGGGCATGGTGTCCACGTGCGCTCAGCGCGCGGCGTCCTCCGCATCGGTGATGGTCGGTCGGGTCGGGTCGGAGGCGACGGCGACGGCGTCGGCCGCATCCTTCGGGAGCAGGGTTCCGTTCGCGGCGTACTCGCCGACGAGTTCGGGGTAGCGGGCGAGCGTCTTCTCGACGCTCGGCGCGATCGACTCGAGCATCGGCTTCGGATAGAAGCCGATCGCGAGACAGACGAGCGCGAGCGGCACGAGGATGCCGATCTCGCGCCCGGTGAGGTCGGTCGGCAGCGTCGAGCCGTGTGCGGCCGAGGCGACGCCATGGTCGGAGCCACCGCGGGACGCATGCCCGCCGCCCGAGTGGGCGTGGCCCGCGGAGCCGCCGGCTCCGTGCGCCGACGCGTGTCCGGCGCCGTGGCCATCGCCGTGCGGCTCTCGGAGCGGACCCCAGACGAGCTTCCCGAGCATGATGAGGAGGTACATCGCCGCCAGCACGAGTCCGAGCCCAGCGAAGACGGCCCACGTCGGACCGAGGAGTCCGGGGTTCCCGGTCGCGCCCGGCTCGGCGATGAAGCAGCCCATGAGGCAGAGGAACTCGCCGATGAAGCCGTTCAGGCCGGGCAGGCCGAGGCTCGCGAGCGTGAAGAACACCATGAAGAACGACCAGACGGGCATCTTGCGGAAGAGCCCGCCGAGCTGGTCCATGTCCTTCGTGTGGTAGCGCTCGTAGATCATGCCGATGCAGAGGAAGAGCGCGCCGGTCGAGAGACCGTGGTTGATCATGTACATGACCGAGCCGGTGGCGCCGATCGGATTCAGCGCGAAGAGGCCGAGCATGCAGAAGCCGAGGTGGCTGACCGAGCTGTAGGCGACGAGCTTCTTCGCGTCCTTCTGCACCCAGCAGATGAGCGCGGTGTTGATGATCGCGATCACGCAGAGAATCGCGAAGAACTGGTCGAGCTCGACCGCGCCGACCGGCGCCATCGGGAGCGCGATCCGGTAGACGCCGTAGGTTCCCAGCTTGAGCAGCGTTCCCGCGAGGATCACCGAGCCCGCGGTCGGCGCCTGATCGTGCGCCAGCGGCAGCCAGGTGTGCACCGGGAAGAGCGGCACCTTCACGGCGAATCCGGCCATCAGCAGGACGAAGATCCAGAACTGCGTCCCGCGGTCCATCGCCGTCGCGCAGTGGTTGGCGAGCGTGGCGAGGTCGAAGGTCCACTGGCCGCCGTGCGCGTCGGCGTGGCTGGCGGCCACGTAGATGACGCCCGAGAGCGTGAGCACCGAACCGAGGAAGGTGTAGAGGAAGAACTTGACGCTGGCGGGACGGCGGTCCTTTCCGCCGAAGATCGCGATGAGGAAGTACATCGGGACGAGCGTGAACTCGTACGCGGTGTAGAAGGCGATCGCGTCCTTCGCGAGGAAGACGCCGACCATCGCCGCCTCGAGCAGCATGAACCAGCCGTAGTACTCCTTCTCGCGGTCGGTGATGGCCGTGAACGAGCCGATCATCGCGAGCGGCATCAGGAAGGTCGTCAGCAGGATCAGCATCAGTCCGACGCCATCCGTTCCGAGCGAGAGGGTGATGCCGAGCGACGGCATCAGCGACCAGCCGGCTTCGGCGGGGTGCATCGAGCCATCGGTCCAGCCCGGGAAGAGCCACGCGAAGGCGATCGAGACGGCGAAGGCGGCGAGGGTGCCGAAGGTCGCGATCCACTTGGCGAGTCGCGCGGGCGCGAGCGCCACGCCCGCCGCCGTGGCGATGGGAACGAGGAGGAGGAGGTAGGTCAGGGTTGGAAGCATCGTGCGTTCCGTACTTTCGCGTTCCGTGTCCCGCGTGCGGGGTTCATTCGAGCGGTCGCGCCAAGGCGCCGTCGTCGATCGTGCTTGCGCCGTCGGTCTGCCGTTCTGTCGTTCCGTCGTTCACCGTTCCGTCGTTCAGCGCTCCGCGGACTCCTTCGTCGGGTGGCGCAGCCTGCATCGGGTGCGCGCTGCCGACGCGTCCGCGGCTCGGATCAGGCCGCTCCTCCGCGGAGCCAGAGCCAGAAGACCCACGCCGCGATGAGCGCGACTCCGCCGGCCATCGTCCACGCGTATCCCTGCAGCGCGCCGTTGTAGAGCGGCTGGAAGACGCGCGCGAGGCTCGCGGGCGCGCGCGCGGTGCCGTTCACGAAGGCGCCGTCGATCACGTTCTTGTCGATGAACTCGAAGATGTGGCCGAGGCCCCACGCGGGAATGCGGATGAGCGCGTGGTAGATCTCGTCGACGTACCACTTGTTCTCCATCGCGATCGGGAGCCAGCGCGTGAGGCCGTTCGAGAGGAGCGCCTGGCGCAGGCTGTCCGCGGCCTTCCGGTTGAAGAGGTGCAGGAACGCCGCGAGGCAGATGCCGAGGATGCCGGCCGCGCTCGCGACGACGCTTGTCGCCGCGTGGACGTCGGCGATGCCCGTGAACGAGAGCGCATGGTGCGCATGCCCGTCGCCGCCGTGGTCGTGGCCGGGGATGCCGCCCGCCGCCGACGAGTGCGACACCATCTGCATCACCCAGTTCTTCTCCTGGTGCGGTCCGCCGAGATACGCGGGGACGGCTGCGAGGATCGCACCGAGGCAGATCAGGAGGAGGACGCCATTGATCGCGAGGCGAGGGCCGTGCGGATGCCATTCGCCGCCGCCGTGGCCGTGACCATGGTCGGCGCCGGCGTGTCCATGATCGTGACCATGACCATGGCCGTGACCGTGATCGTCGTGGTCGTGACCGTGCAGCTCGTCACCGGGTTCGTAGCGCGTCGGGCCGGCGCACACGCGGAACCACACGCGGAACGTGTAGTACGCGGTGAGGAACGCCGTGAACACGGCGATCCATCCGAGCAGCGCGAACGTCGCGTTCCCGCTGCCGAATGCCTGCGCGATGATCGAGTCCTTCGAGAAGAAGCCCGCCGTGAACGGGAAGCCCGCGAGGCAGAGGCAGCCGATCAGGAAGGTCCAGCTGATGATGCCGAAGCCCTTCACGTTGCGGAGGCCCGACATCTTGCGGAGGTCGAGCTGCCCAGCCATGCCGTGCATGATGGCGCCGCAGCAGAGGAAGAGGAGCGCCTTGAAGAACGCGTGCGTGAACACGTGGTAGACGGCGCCGAAGGTGGTGCCGACGCCGAGTCCGAGGAACATGTACCCAAGCTGCGACACCGTCGAGTACGCCATCACGCGCTTGATGTCGTACTGCGCCATGCCGATCGTCGCCGCGAGCAGCGCGGTGCCGCACCCGACGACCGCGACCACGGTGAGGGCGTTCGGGTCGAGCGCGAACAGCGGGTACGTGCGCGCGATGAGGTAGATGCCCGCGGTGACCATGGTCGCCGCGTGGATGAGCGCCGACACCGGGGTCGGGCCTTCCATCGCGTCGGGGAGCCACACGTAGAGCGGGAACTGCGCGCTCTTGCCGAAGGCTCCGAGCATGAGGCAGTACGGGATCGCGGCCTTCGTCCAGTCGCTGGTCGCGTTGAAGGAGTCGGTCGACGAAAGCGCCTGGAAGAGGGCGTCGTACTCGACGGTGCCGTAGTTCACCCAGATCAGGAACACGCCGAGCGCGAGGCCGAGGTCGCCGATCCGGTTGACGATGAACGCCTTCTTCGCGGCGGCCACGGCGCTCGGTCGGTTGTAGTTGTAGCCGATGAGCAGGTAGCTCGCGAGGCCCACGCCCTCCCAACCGAGGTAGAGGAGGATGAGGTTGCCGCCCATGACGAGCGAGCCCATCGCGAAGAGGAAGATGCTGACCGCGCCGAAGAAGCGCGCGTAGCCCTTGCCGACGTCGCCCTCCATGTACTCGGTGGCGTAGATCGCGATCAGCGATCCGAGCCCCGTGACGAAGAGCATCCAGAGGAGCGTGAGCGAGTCGACGTAGAGGGAGAACGGTGCGAGGAAGGACGTCCACTTCGCGCCCGCGTCGCCCCAGGCGAACGCGACCCAGTCGAAGAGGTGGATCACGCGGGGCGCGTCGGTCGGGGTGTTCCAGAACAGGCTGAACGTGACCGCGAAGGACGCGAGCAGCGAGACGGCGGTGATGACGCCCGGCAGCTTGCCCTTCACTCCGCGCGCCGCGCAGATCCCGCAGAGGACCGCGGAGATCGCAGGGAGCAGCAGGATGAGGCCGGCCCACGAGAGGTCGGGTGCGGTCACGGCGGGCTTGATCGCGGAGGAGACCGCTTCGCCGAGCACGGCGGGAGCGGGGACGATCGCCTGGAGGAGACTTGCGGGGAGGCTCATGTGGTTCGTCGGTTGGATTCGATCGGTCTGTTCGACCGGGTTTCGGCCGGCGCTTCGACCAGGGCGTTCGAGATGGCTTCGGGAGTTGCCTGCGGGCGTTGCTCAGGCTTCCCTGAGTTCGCTCCACGCTTCGCTGTCGAGCGTCTCGCGCCGACGGTAGAGGAGGACGACGAGGCCGAGCGCGAGCGCCGCCTCGGCGGCGGCCACGGTGAGGATGAAGATGACGAAGACCTGGCCCGACAGGTCGCCGTGGACCTTGCCGAACGCGATCATCGCGAGCGCCGCGGCCTGGAACATGAGTTCCGTGCACAGGAACATGAGGATCATGTTCCGTCGGCTGAGGAATCCGACGAGGCCGATCACGAAGAGAAGGGCGCTGACGAGGAGCGCGACGTTGATGGTCGCGGCGCTGCCGTCGGCGAGGAGGGAGGGCATCATCATGGAGAGATCCATCGCGCGTGGGTCGGTCGTCATCGGATGCCTCCGGCCTCGCCGTCGACGGTGACGCGGCGCATGCCCGCGAGGCCGCGGCGCTCGTCCTCGCCGAGCTCGATCTGCTTGCGCGCGAGGATCACCGCGCCGAAGAGCGCCATGAGGAGCACGACGCCCGCGATCTCGAGACCCGCGGGGAACTTGGAGACGAGGTCGACGCCGACCTGCCGGCTGTTGTCGGGACGACGCGCGTCGGGAATCGCGACCGCGACCGAGGTTCCGTCGACGAGCTTCGCCGACACGCTCACGCCGCCATCGATGCGGCGCAGCGCGCTGCCGTCCGCCTTGCGCTCGATCGACGCGATCGCAGGCATCGAGGCCGGATCCGCATCGGCGTGCGCGGCGCGCCACTGCTCAGCATGCGCTGCGCGGGTCGTCTCGAGGAGAAGCTTCGGCATGCCTTCGAGCCGCTCCCAGGCGCGTTCGATCGCGGCCGATTCGCCGCTCGCGCGGGCGTCGGCGAGCGACTTCTGCGTGCGTTCGGAGAAGTAGGCGTCGGCCAGCGTCGCGAGGATGACGAAGCCGACGAGCACCGACGAGACCGCCTCGCGCGGCACGCGGTCGTACCACGCGTCGCCCACGCCGGCGACCGGCGACTGCTGGGCGAGCATGAGGACGAACATGTAGGTGATGAGGATCGCGCCCGCGTAGACGATCACGAGCGAGAACGCCATGAACTCCGCGCCGAGGAGGAGGAACATGCCGGCGGTCGCGATGACGACGAGGATGAAGTAGAGCGCGGCGAAGACGGGCTTCGGATGCGTCACCATCCGCACGGCGCCCGCGAGCGCGACGCAGGCGAACACGACGGGAAAGACGGGCGGGAGGGTGCGGGGGAACCCTTCCGAACCTCCGCCATCGTCGCCGACGGAGGCGCGCTTGATCACCTCGACCAGCAGCATGGCCAGTCCCGCGAGCGCGATGACGGTTCCCGCGATCCGAAGTCCCTTGCGGCCGGGCTGCATCAGGAGGGCGAGGCCGGCGGCTCCGATCGCACAGGCGCTGGTGAGCGCGATCGCGGCGGGGCTTGCGATCGCTTCGGCGAGGAGCAGGGTGGGGGGTGAGGCGATTTCCATGCCGCGTTCTCTGAGGTTCTCGGTCGCTCCCGTCGTGCGCTGGACCGGACGGCCGGGAGCCGCGCGGGTCGCACTCCCCCAGATCTTCAGGGGAAGGGGAAGGGGGAATGTATGGCTCGGACCGGGATCCCGCAACCAACCGCGCGGTCGTCGGCTTGGAAGCCGCGGTAGGATCCGCTCCCCATGCAGTCGCCGTTGCGGCGCGTCCTCCCCAACGCCATCACGCTGGTCCGTCTGGCCCTCGCGATCGTCTTCTTCGGCCTGCTCGAGGCGATCGATCGGTCGGCTCCGCCCGAGGAAATCGCCCGCCTCGGCGCCTGGGGCATGGCCCTGTTCGCAACCGCGGCGCTCTCGGACATCCTCGACGGGCACCTCGCCCGCCGCTGGCAGGTCGTCAGCACCTTCGGGCGACTCATGGACCCGCTGGTCGACAAGGTGCTCGTCCTCGGCGGCTTCATCTACCTCGCCTCCCCGACCTTCCAGCCGATTCCTGCGAACGCGATGATCGGGTCCGGGATCGAGGCGTGGATGGTCGTCGTGATCCTGCTGCGCGAACTGCTCGTCACCGGGCTCCGCTCGTATATCGAGTCGCGCGGGATCCCGTTCCCGGCCGACTGGTCGGGCAAGCTCAAGATGTTCATCCAGAGCTTCTGCGTCGGCTGCTGCGTCTACGTGGGGACGCGCGTCGAGCCGTATGGATGGCAGGTCTTCCTGCGCGACGCGTCGACGTGGGCGACGGTGATCCTGACGGTCCTGAGTTCGATCACGTACATTCGTCGCGCGATGCACGTACCCGCCCTGGAATCGGCCTCACCATCGAAGGACGCCCCGACACGCGCGGCCGGGCGCGCGGAGGCGTCGCGATGAGCGCCGCTCGTGCCGGTGGCGGCGTCGGCGACTGGATCGTCACCGCCGGGGGGCTTGGGCGCATGAAGCCCGCGCCGGGGACCTGGGGTTCGCTGCCGCCGGTGGCGCTCGCGTTCGCGCTCGCGATGCTGCGCGTCGATCCGCGCACGATCGACATGGCGCTCGCGGCGATGGGGCTCGTCTTCGGCCTGGGGTGCCTCGTCTGGGGTAACGCCGCCGAGTCGCGCTACGGGAAGAAGGATCCCGGCGCGGTCGTCGCGGACGAGGTCGCCGGGCAGTCGCTCGCACTCATGTGGCTGCCGTGGTCCTTCGGCCAGACGGACCGGATCATCGCGACCTGCGCGATCGCCTTCTTCGCGTTCCGGCTCTTCGACATCGTCAAGCCGCCGCCCGCGCGCGGCTGGCAGAAGTTCGAAGGCGGGCTCGGAATCCTCATCGACGATCTCGTCGCAGGCTTCTACGCGCTTGTGACGACGCAGATCCTCGTGCGCGTCCTCTGGTGAACCATGCGGGAGTTCGACTTCCTCGCCCGGGTCTTCGCCGCGAACGACCTCCTGCCCGAACGCGTCGCGGTGCCGCCCGGCGACGACATGGCCGTCGTCGATCTCGGCGGCGGACAGCGCCTCCTCATCGCGGCGGACATGGCGATCGAGGGTCGCCACGCACCGTGGGGTTGCGATCCGTTCGTCCTCGGGAGGAAGGCCGTCCTCCGCAACCTGAGCGACGTCGCCGCGATGGCGAACGCGCGGCCCGTCGCCGTGGTGGCGACCGTGGTGCTTCCGACGGGATCCACCGAGGCGCGCGCGTGGCGGCTCTATGAAGGACTTCGCGACACCGCGGCGGCGTGGGATGCGCCGCTCGTCGGCGGCGACCTCGCGAGGACGTCGAGCGCGGATCCGCTCGCGCCCCTCGAGGCGAGCGTCGCGATCGTCGCGGTGCCTCGGTTCGCCGCGCGTGGATTCGCGCTTCGGTCGCACGCGCGCGTCGGCGACGGCGTGTACGTCTCGGGATCGATCGGCGGCGCATGGGCGGCGGACGGCGGGGGGCGGCACCTCGACTTCATGCCGCGGATCGCGCTCGCCCACGCGCTCGACGATCTCCTCGGAGATGCGCTCGGAGCGATGATCGACGTGAGCGACGGGCTCGGCCGCGATCTCGGACATGTCGCGGAGCGCTCGCGCGTGGCGATCGAACTCGAACTCGACCGCGTGCCGGTCACGCGCGGCGTGGCCCCGCGCGCCGCGATCGCGCAGGGCGAGGACTACGAACTCGCCTTCACCGCGCGCGGCGAGGTGCCTGCGGAACTCGCCGGCGTCGCGATCACACGGATCGGTTCGGTCGTCGCGGGCGATGGCGCGGTGCGCGTGCGCGATGGCGCGGCCTCTTTCGACGCACGCACGCTCGGTTTCGAGCACGACGGCGGGGGTGCGGCGTGAATCGCGCGATCGCGTTCCATCTGCGCACGGCCGACGAGACCGAGCAGCTCGGCGCGGTGCTCGGTGACCTCCTTCGATCGCGCGAGGCGCATCCGGGGGCGGTCGTGATCCTCCTCTCGGGCGATCTCGGCGCGGGCAAGACGACGTTCACCCGCGGACTTGCGGAGGGGCTCGGCGCGTCGGGTGACGCGGTCGCGAGTCCGACCTTCACCGTGCGCATGGACCACCGCGGCGAACGGAACCTCGCGCATCTCGACGCGTGGCGGCTCGAGGCGGACGGCCTCGAGGGATTCGGCTTCGAGGGAATCGGCCTCGAC
>JBIIYI010000459.1:0-2795 GCA_044346895.1 Phycisphaerales bacterium | reverse complement strand
CCGCCGCGGTCCACGCGGGATCGTCGCCGCTCGCGAGGATCACCATCGACGAAAAGAACTCTCGCGCACTGCATGCGGCGATGACATCGACCGCGCCATCCTTGAGCGCCTCGGCCGCGCTCGTCGTGATCAGCCGCTCCCGCTCGCCGCGATCCGCCGGCATCGCACCGACCGAGGCGCGCCGGATCACCCGCGACGGCTTGAAGCCGCGCACGAAGAGCGGCGCGTAGACGTCATCCTCGAAGAGGACGGGCCATCGCGCCGTCTCGGACCAGCGCGAGAGTTCGTCGAGATAGGTGCGGCCATCCGGCACAAGCACCACCTGGTCGACGATGGGCCAGCTGCGCTCGAGTGCCGCGGTGCGCATCCCGAGGACGATCGGCCATGGCGTCTCCTGCGGAAGGGCGGCGGGCGGGACCGCGACGGGCTCAACGCCCTGCGCGGAAACCACGGAGATCAGTGAGAGCGAAAGCAGTGCGGACGTCGCGACGGACGCGAATGACCTCGTGCGCGCATGCAGGCTCGTGGAGCGGTCAGGCATGCTTCGAGGGTAGCACGGGCGAGGAGCGCGGATCCTGTGCACGCCACGCGCCAGGCACCAACACGGCACGTGCCAGGCACCGACCCGCCACGTGCCAGGCACCAACACGGCGCGTGCCTGGCACCAACACGGCACGTGCCTGGCACCGACACGGCACGTGCCAGGCACCAACACGGCGCGTGCCAGGCACCAACACGGCGCGTGCCAGGCACCAACACGGCGCGTGCCAGGCACCAACACGGCGCGTGCCAGGCACCAACGGGGTACCCGACCCCCGTGTACATCCACTCGCTCCCACCCCCGCCGGTGGCTCAACCCGCGCCGGCCGCGATCGCCCGACGCATCGCCGCCACCGCCTCGCGCATGCCGACGAAGACGGCATGCGAGACGATCGAGTGGCCGATGTGGAGTTCCCGCACACCGGCGATCGCGGCGATCGGGCCGACATTGGTCCGGTGGAGCGCATGCCCCGCGTTCGCCTGCATCCCGGCGGCGCGCACCGCGGTCACCGCCCGCGCCACCTTCGCAAGTTCCGCCGCCGTCGCCGCATGCGATGCGCCGCGGTCGTGATGCGCGTGCGCATACGGACCCGTGTGGATCTCGCAAAAGTCGAAACCGGCGCGCGCGGCCGCCTCGACCTGCCGTTCATCGGCATCGATGAACGCGCTGACCGGAATGCCGGCCCCCTTCAGTCGCGCGACCGCGTCGCGGATCCGGTCGATCGAGCCCGCCACGTCGAGACCGCCTTCGGTCGTCACCTCCTGCCGCCGCTCCGGGACGAACATGGCGAGATCCGGACGAAGCCCGATCGCGATCCCGACCATCTCGTCGGTCGCCGCCATCTCAAGGTTCAGCTTCGTCCGCACCACGGCCTTGAGCCGCGGCAGGTCGGCGTCCTGGATGTGCCGCCGATCCTCGCGCAGATGGACGGTGATCCCATCCGCGCCACCCGCCTCCGCCTCGCGCGCGGCCTCGACAGGATCGGGTTCGTACGTCCGCCGAGCCTGACGGACGGTCGCCACGTGGTCGATGTTGACGCAGAGTTCAGGATGCATGCGGTCTTCCTTCGATGGCCGCTCGGCCATGGGTTCCGGATCTGGTCACGCGTTCGGTCGTCCCCATCGAGCGCGGCGATGCGGGAAGTTCCCCGCTCGCCGAACGGGCCGACGGCGGCGCTCTCGGCGACGCCCCGACGGGCCGGGAGGATACGCGCGAGAGGTATACTCGCGCTCCCGTGCAGACCTTCCACGAACGACTCGCCGACCTCCGCAACGCCATCAACTCGCAGGGCGACCGGGTGCTCGAGATCACCCAGCGCGCGATCGACAGCTACTTCGACGGCGACCGCGAGAAGGCGCGTGCCGCGATTGCGCTCGACGAGGAGATCGACCGGGTCGATGTCGAGATCGAGCGCGCGTCGATCCCGCTCCTCGGGATGGGCGTCACCGACGAGAAGTCGATCCGCTCGGTGCTCACGATCGTCAAGGTCAACAACGAACTCGAGCGCGTCGCCGACTGCGCGGTCGACATCGCGGAGGCCGTCCTCTCGGACGTGGCCCTGCCGGCGCGCATCCCGCCGAGCTTCCGCGTGATGGCGAACTCGGTCATCGGCATGCTGCGCGACTCGAACCGCTCGCTCGCCGAAGGAAACGCGGTCCTCGCGCAGCAAGTGCTCCTCTTCGACGACACCGTGGCGATGCTCAAGAAGGAATTGCTGAAAGTCGCGCAGGAGCAGGTCGCGTCGGGCATGCTTCCCGTCGACTACGCGTTCCGCCTGCTCACGATCACGAAGTCGATCGAGCGCATCGCCGACCACGCGACGAACACCTGCGAGCAGGTCATCTACCTCCACTCTGGACTCATCGTCCGCCATCGCCCCGAGGGCTGGTCGAAGCCGCTTTCCCCGTCCTCCTGACGGATGCGCGCACCCGCGCGCGCTCGGACGGGCGCGCGCCTCATCGCGCCTCCCGCCCACGCCCCACCCACGCCCCGCACGTATCCCGCACGTATCCCGCACGTATCCCGCACGTATCCCACACCGTCCCCGCACGCCCCCCCGCGCTCCCGCCATGACCACCCTCGACACCTCTTCGACGCTCCGCGCCGCCTTCGAGGCGAGCGGTCAGGGCCACGTGTTCCGCCACATCGACGGGCTCGCCCCGGACGCACGCGAGGCGCTGCTCGCGCAGCTCGCCGAAATCGATCTCGCGCTCATCGCGCGGCTCGCGAAGCCGGCGGCCGATGAGAAGCACGG
>JBIIYI010000071.1:0-10011 GCA_044346895.1 Phycisphaerales bacterium | reverse complement strand
TCCGAACTGCGCAAGTCGTGGATGTCGAGCCTGCGCGCGGCCGTCAGGCTTCGTCGCTGAAGTCGGACGCGTGCGGAGTGCCCGCGAAATGCCGCCGGAGTTCGTCGTGGTTGAGAAGCGCGGCGCGGAGATCGTCCGGCGTCGCCTTGCCCGTGCCGTGGCGCATCGGCAGCATCCGGACGCCGAGGAAGTCGACGACCTGCGCCAGCACCGCGTCGCGATCGGCGAGGAGATCCTCGTACGAAAGCGCCAGCGCGGGTCGACGCAGCGTCGAGGCGAGGCGTCGCACCTCGTCCTGCGCGGTTGCGCACGTCGCGATCTGCCGCTCGAGTTCGGCGGGCTCGATCGCGATCGGGTCGAGCGCCGGCGCGTCCGCCGCGTTGTTCCATCGGCCGGTGGCGGCGTGGATCCTGCGCGCGTTGATCGTCGAGACCGCGAGCTTGACGAGATTGCGCCGGACGAGCGTGACTGGACGGACGTCGAGTTCGTCGAGGAGACGCACGAGAGCGTCGGTATCCCAGGCGTCCTTGAGCTTCGTCTTGAAGCCGACCGCCCTGCACGCAGCCCCGCGGGGATCGGTGTAGTGCGCGCGGATCCAGCGCTGCTGCGCCGCCGCGTCCTGTCGGACGAGCCGCTCGCCCTCGCACGCGATCTCTGGATGCGAGGCGAGGCACGAGACGAGGTAGCTGCTTCCCGTTCGTCCGGGGAAGAGGATCACGAACCGCGCGACGCCATTCGAAGGTCTGGACCAGGGCCAACGCACGCGGGGAACGTAGCACGATCGGTCATCGCCCAGTGATGGCCCACTGATGGCCCACTGATGGCCCACTGATGGCCCACTGATGGCCCAGTGATGGCCCCGTGATGGTTCCGTCGCCACCCCGTGGTGGCTTTGCGATGCTCCCGTCACCGCACGGTCGGCACGCGGCCGTCACGTGGCCGTCACGTGGCCGTCACGTGGCCGTCACGTGGGCGCGGTGGGGCGGGCGGATTGCACCGCGCGCTCCTCGTCCGAGGCGTCCGGCGAGGGCCTCAGCCGAGCGCGATCGCGCGCAGGAGCTTCGGAAGCGCGGAGAGTTGCGCACCCGCCTCGACGCAGGCGATGAAGCGGGGCTCGAATCCCGCGGAGAGAAAGCCGCGTCGCGGGAGGGCTTCCGCGAGGGACGAACCCTGCTCGATCTGCACCCGTGCCGCCAGAAGCCTCTTCCGAAGTCGCCGTGGCATCTCGATCGAGGCACCCTCGAGGCTCGAGGTGACGTCGCCGCTCACGTCGAGCAGCGCACCGAACGTGAGCGCGAAGCGCCGCGTCGTGGCACCGATGCGGTCGTGATGCCGGTTCACCGGCCTCGACCGCAGTTCGCTCCGGAACTGCGCGTAGCGCAGCAGCGCCGGCCGCGCGCCGACCGTCTGTTCGCCCGATCGGAGGAACTCGACGATGAGATCTCCGAACACCTTCCGGTGGGACGTGAAGAGCGGCACCAGGCCTACGCCGTTCTCGAGGTCGAGGGCGAGCCGATCGAGGAATCGACCGGTGGGGCCCGGCACGCGGGCGTGGCCGAAGCCGAGGATCGCGACGTTCAGCGGGATCCGTTCCTCGAGCAGGGGGAGGAGGAGGTTCAGGACGCGTTCGCCGAGCGGCGTCGGGTGGGCGGGGCGCCCGTGCGCGGGGATTTCGGGCTGAGGCGGCGACGAGGGCGACCAGACGGAGTCGGACCTGACGGAGGAGCGCCGTCGCTTGATGCGACGATTGCGAACCCGATCGGCGTCGAGATCCGCGAGGCGGGCCTGCTCGCGTTCGGCATTTCGCCGGCTGCTGGATGAGAAGGCATTGGGATCCTTGCGAAATCCGTACTGCGCCCACGTGGGACGGTGCGGATCCGAGGCATCCGCCTCAGCGTGATCGTGCTCGCCGGTGTCTGCGTCGAAGGCGCTCCAGTCGTCGGACGCATCCTCGTCACCGGCCTCGCGACCGACCCCGCGCTTGTCGCGATCGAAGCGCGCGTCGTGCGACCCGCGCGGCACGCGCGCAGAACCGTCGTTGCCGACGCCGTCCTCCGCGCGCTCATCCGGCGGAAGCAAGCCGAGGCACGAATCCTCGAGAAGACTGCTCCAGCGAGCGGCGTCGGCCGAACCTTCCGGAGACGGATCGTCCGGCGTCTTCGGCGCCGACTTGTGCGGTTCTCGCGGAAGGTCCCTGTCGTTGTGGATGGACATGGTCGGTGACTCCTTCGAAGCGGGGCTGGCGCGTGCCATCTGCGGCGGCGAGTGGACGCGGTCCGTCATGCGCGTGGATGCTCGGCTCGATCGCGCGAGGCGTGCAAGGCGTGCAAGGCGCGGACACGCTCGTCGAGCAACGTCAACGAATGCGCCGTGTCTTGAGTGTAATCCAAACCCGCCTGACACGTGCCGACGGTCCTCCGGACTCCGGCAGTGATCGCCCGAGGGTCGTGCTACCGGGAAGTCTCGTGCGCCTCTCGCCACGCCGCGCGCAGGATCAGCGCGAACGGGATCCACCAGAGGAGGTCGTTCGTCGGGATCGTCGCGCCGAAGGTCCACGGGATCTCGCCGCGCGACGCGGTCCAGACGAATCCGATCGGGCCGAAGATCTTCCCGAGGAGACCCACGAGCACGATCGGCCAGTGCCGAACCGGGTCGAGGCTCGCGCAGAGGTAGCCGATGCCGTACACCCCGATCACCATGCCGAGGCACTGCCAGATGCCGCGGCCCGTGCCGGCGAGGGGGTCCATGCCGACCAGTCCGAAGAGCGCGTCGGGAGCGAGCACGACCCACGCACCCCAGAGCAGGTTGTAGATCCCGGCGGCGAACAGCCACGTGCGCATCCACGGACGCATCCACGGACTCATCCACGGACGCGTGAGCGGGCTCGGAAGCATCGGCGCGGAGGGACGCATGGACGGTCGTCGCTCCGTCGAGACGGTCGTCGAGGGAGTGGAGGAGGAGGGCGCGGGTGCGGGCGCGGGGGCGTCGTTCGACGAAGTCATGGGCGCGTTGGTTCGGTGCGCCCGCGTCCCGGGATTCGAGCGACGAAGCGGATGCTGCGTCGCGACCCGGTAGCATGGGCCGGATGGGCGGCGATGCACCCCGACAGACCTCGTCCTCCAGGCCCCCGCAGGCTCGGGGCGCGCGGCGATTTCGCCCGAAGTGGGCGCATCGCCTGACCGCGCCGCTCCGCGCGCTCCCCAATCTCCTCGTGATTGGCGCGCAGAAGGCGGGCACGACCTCGCTGCACGATTTCCTCGGCCAGCAGCCCGAAATCCGCATGTCGCGGATCAAGGAGTGCAACGTGCTCTGGACGCCCGGCTGGAGCCTTCTCGGCTACCGGTCGTACTTCCCGCGACGCTCGACGTGCGCCAGCGAGGGAGTCCGTCGCATCGGCGAATCGAGCCCGTTCTACCTGTTCCACCCCGCGGCCATCGAAGGTGCGCGGCGCCTCGATGCAGCGACGACCGATCTGCGCGCGATCGCGATCCTGCGCGATCCAGTCGAGCGCGCGTGGAGCCACTACCGGCACGCGCAACGCTGGCACCACGAGGGTCTCTCTTTCGAGGAGGCGCTCGACCGCGAGGAGGAGCGCATCGCGCAGGGAGGCGAGGCGTTCCGTCACTACTCCTACCAGGCGCGCGGGCACTACGCGGGCCAGTTGGCACGATGGTACGACCTGCTCGGGCGTGGCCGCGTGCTGGTGCTCGACTTCGAGGATGTGCTTTCGATGCAGCCCGCGACGCGCCTTGAGATCGCGCGATTCCTCGGACTCTCGCGGCCTCTCGTCGGCGATCTCGGCCGCCTCAATCCCGGCGGTGGCGAGCGGATGCCCGACGCCGTGCGCGAACGTCTGCACGCGACCTTCCGACGATCGAACGAGGAACTGGCGACGCTGCTCGGGCGCCGCTTCCCGTGGATGCGGGCGTAGACGGACCTGCGCGATGACGTCCCGGCTTCATCATCTCGATGCGCTGCGCGCCGCCGCCATGCTGCTCGGCATCGTCCTGCACGCGTCGCTCGCCTACACGGGCGGGCCGTGGATCGTCCGCGACGACGGACACGTCGGGTTCGCGGTCGCGTTCTTCGCGATCCACGGGTTTCGCATGCAGCTCTTCTTCCTCCTGAGCGGCTTCTTCACCGCGCTCCTCTGGAGGCGGCTCGGGCTTGCCGGAATGCTCAGGCAGCGCGCGGCGCGCATCGCGCTGCCGCTTCTCGTCGGAATGCTCACGATCGTGCCCGCGCTGTGGGCCGTCGTCCTCTGGTCCGGCGCCACGGGGCCGAGCGGCGAACTCACTCCGGGCGAAGGCGCGCCCGATCCGTCGGTGGTCGAGACGGCGGCGGAACCGGCGAACGCGCCGTCGACGCCGAAGCCCGGCCGGATCGCGGTCCTGCTCTGGATCCTGTTCCGCTTCCCGCTCTTCCACCACCTCTGGTTCCTCTGGTTCCTCTGCTGGATGATCGCGGGCTTCGCGATCGTCGCGTGGTGCGCCGAGCGGTGCGCGGGAGGCCGGATGCTCGCGTGGATGCGCGCGCCGTCCGCCCTTCCGCGGCTCTTCGTGGGCTCGGCGGGCGCGCTCGTCTGGCTGGTGCCCGTGACGGCGGTCACCTTCGCGATGATGAAGGTCACCGAGGAAGGGCCCGTCTTCGGCGCGGACACCTCGGGCGGGCTGCTTCCCTTGCCCGGCGTCCTCGTCCACTACGCCGTCTTCTTCGCGATGGGAGCGCTCCTCTTCGAAGTGCCCGACGCGATCCGGGGGTTCTCCCGACGCTGGATCGCGGCGCTCGTCGCCGCGTGCGTCGTCTTCCCGCTCGCGGCGGGGTTCGCACTCGGACTTCCGTGGTCGCGCGTCCTCGTACCGAACGTCGGCGTGCACCTCGTGCTCGCATGCACGGGTCAGGCGCTGTACGCATGGCTTGCGAGCCTCGCGATGCTCGGGCTGTTCGCGCGCTTCGTGACGGCCGAGCGCGCGTCGATCCGCTACCTCGCGGACAGCGCCTACTGGCTCTACCTCGCGCATCTTCCGCTCGTCGTCGCGGGGCAGGTCCTCCTGCGCGGCCTCGACTGGCCGCCGCTCGTCAAGTTCTGCGTGCTGACGATCGTCTCGACCGCGCTCCTTCTCGCAAGCTACGAGTGGTGCGTGCGACGCACGTGGATCGGCGTCCTGCTCAACGGCCGCCGCGGCACCGGAGCATCGGGGCGATCAGCCTGACCAGGCCGCGAGCAGGAGCCCGAGGTCGGCCGCATCGACGGTGCCGTCGCCCGAGATGTCCGCGGGGCCGCCCGCCTCGCCCCAGGCGGCGAGGAGCAGCGCGAGGTCGTCGGCACCCACCGCGCCGTCGCCGCTGAGATCCTCGCGCAGGACCGGGATCATGCGCACGAGCCGCGTGGCCGTCGACCCGGCGAAACGTCCGCTCGCGAGGATCGCGCGGCCGTTCGTCACCGTGCCGAGCCCGGTGATCGTCCACCCGATCTCGCTCGAGGCGAGCAGGAGGTTCGGCTCGACGTTCGGCTCGCCCGCGAAGCTCATCCAGATGCCGCCGTTCTGGACGTAGGCCGACACGTCGCCCGCGTCGTTGATCGACTGCGCCGACGTGGTCGTCGCGCAGCCGCCGACGAACTCCCAGCCGATCCCCGTGCGGTGGCGGATCGCGAAGTTGCTGCAGCCCGAGAACCCGAGGATGTGGCCGCAGAAGTTCCCGTTGTCCGAGAGATCCGTGCCGACGAAACCCTGCCAGTTCCCGGGCGGGAGCGGGATCGTCGCGACCGACAGGTCGTCGAGGTCGAGCAGTTGGTTCCACGCGAGGACGACGCGGTGCTCGTTCACGTCGGCGGGAAGGGAGATCCCGGGCAGGATCTGCGCCGCGGCGCCCGTGAAGCGCACGGCGCGCGGGTACATGCCGAGTCCGAGTCCGCCGGAGCCTCCCACGATGTCGCCGACGCTGTTGACGGCGGTGGCCGTGCTGTAGGTGTCGCCCGGATAGGGGGCGAGCAGCGTGAACACGTAGCCCTTTTTCGTCGGATGCCACGCCGCGGCGCGCGAACCGATCGACGCGATGGTGCCGGTGCTCACGGCGCCCACCACGATGCCGTTGGCGCTGATCGCGTAGGCGTCGGAACTCTGCCACGGCGCCGGCGTCGGCAGGAGCGTCGGCGCTCCGCCGCGTGGAGCGACGAACGCGCGGCCCACCTGCTGCGCGTCGAGCGCGCGGCCGACCACGGTGAGCGATGCGTTCATGTCGAAACCGGAAAGCCCCACCCCGATCTCCTCGACGCGGTACTCGGGCGGCTCGGCCATCGCGGCGGTCGCGAGAGCCGCGGGGAGGACGAGCATCGGCACGACGGCGCCGAGAGCGGGCGCGCGCAGGGAATGGAGAAGGGCGATGGGTCGGCGCATCGACGGATCCTCGAGAAGCATGACACGCGCCGCAGCGGTTGCAAGCGTCGGCTTCAGGAGAGGCGCGCCACGTCGTCCGGATACGCGGGAGAAGTGCGATTCGATCGATTGGAGCGTTCCGCGACGACCGAATATTCCCCGCGGATTCGTCCGGAATTGCGCGCTCAGGGCTTCTTCGCGAGATGCTCCGTCAGCGCCTCGCGGGCGGGAGCCTGCCACGCCTCGATGCCCACGTCGGCGATGATCGCGACCATCGCATGGAGGCTTTCGACCGAAACGCCGTCGAGCCCCTTCGCGAGCGCCGACGCGAACGCATCCTTCGTCGGCGGATGCGCGACCGCCGACGCATCGTCGACGTTCAGGTCGACGTGCTTCACGCCAAGCGCCGCGTAGAGCGCCGTCAGGTCGTCCTTGCGGACGGACATGTAGGTGACGGCGAAGAAGGGCGCGCCGTAACGAGGGTCCTTCGCCAGCGCGCGCATCGTGCCGAAGGTGTCGGCCAGCCGCCACTGCGACTTCACCGACTGGGGCCGCGCGTTGATCGCGCCCGCGACGACGCGCGCGAATGCCTCGTAGTCGTCCGGCATGCCCTTGAGATGACGGACGCACTGGAGGATCAGTTCGTTTCGGAACGCGGTGGGGAGGGTCGGCCAGACGACTTCGAG
This sequence comes from Phycisphaerales bacterium, assembly GCA_044346895.1. GTDB lineage: Bacteria > Planctomycetota > Phycisphaerae > Phycisphaerales > SM1A02 > QWPT01. The sequence continues at coordinate 2,948 of JBIIYI010000071.1, read as the reverse complement.
CATGGAGGGGACTCGTGGCAGGGCGCGCGGCGCAGGTCTCCGGCGCGGGGGGAATCAGCGCATGGTCACGGGACGCATGGGTCCGCCCGGGCGGACGGGCGCGCAGGATACCCGCGTGCCTCTCTCCCGTCGCGCGGCTCCCGTCGCGCGGCTCCCGACGCGCGGCGGCCGGACGATCGCCGAGCCGTCGCGCGACACTCCGCCCGACACTCCGCGCGACCATCCGCGCGACGTTCCCTCATGCGACGCTCCTTCGCCCGCGGTCGTTGGCCTCGAAGCGTACGATGCGCGCCCGCGCGCGGCCGAGTTGCGAGAAAGCCTTGGCCATGGCGCGCTCCAGCGGAGTCCGTTCCACATGAACCAATCGACGAACGCGCGCGCGCACGAGCCTCTCCCGCGGAGCCGATCCGAACGGCGTCGGATGGCGTTCGCCCTCGCCTGCGCATCCGACCATGCGTTCCTCCGCGCGCTGCTTCCCGCGATCCTGCTGTCGCTCGCGGTCGGTCTCCCGACGGCGCGCGCCGGCACCGACGCGCCGCGCTTCATCGACGGACAGGCGCAGGTCGTCGAGGCGTTCTCTGACGCGAAGCTCTGGATTCGCGAGCACCTCTGGGTGGAGACCGAGTTCGACTCGGACGGCGACGGCGCGCGCGACCGCATGCATGTCGACGTCACGCGCCCCGCGCAGACGAACGACGGCCTCAAGGTCGCCGTGATCTACGAGACGAGTCCCTACTACGCGGCCGTCGCCGAATCGTCGCCGAAGTACTTCTGGAATCCGCGGCAGGAGCTCGACGCGGCGCCCGAGCCGCACGAGCCTCCGCCGTCGATCGGATTCAATCCGAACCGCACGCGGATCAGCGACAGCCTCGTCGCCGAGTGGGTTCCGCGCGGGTTCGCGGTGGTGCACTCGGAATCGCCGGGCACGGGCCTCTCGCAGGGAGTCCCGACCGTCGGCGGCATCAACGAGTCGCTCGCGCCGAAGGCGGTCGTCGACTGGTTGAACGGTCGCGCGAAGGGCTTCACGAAGCCGACGGGCGGCGACGAGGTGAAGGCGGAGTGGTCGACCGGCAAGGTCGGGATGATCGGCACCTCGTACAACGGCACGCTCTGCCTCGCGGCCGCGACGACCGGCGTCGACGGTCTCGCCGCGATCATTCCGGTCGCGCCCAACACCTCGTACTACCGCTACTACCGCGCCAACGGCCTCGTCCGCCATCCCGGCGGATACATGGGCGAGGACATGGACGTCCTCTACCAGTTCATCCAGAGCGGCGATCCCGCGAAGCGCGCGTGGGGCGACGAGAAGGTCCTCAGGGGCGAGCTGCTGGCGGGCATGGACCGTCAGACCGGCGACTGGAACGACTTCTGGGAGGCGCGCGACTACTGGCTGCAGCTCGACGGCGTCAAGGTGCCGACGATGCTCGCGCACGGACTCAACGACTGGAACGTGATGCCGTCGCACTCGACGCACGTCTACCGCGCGCTCAAGGCGCGGGGCGTGCCGGCGCGGATCTTCCTGCATCAGGGCGGTCACGGCGGCGATCCGCCGTTCGAGGTGCAGAACCGCTGGTTCTCGCGCTGGCTGTACGACGTCGACAACGGGATCGACGGCGGAGATGCGTCGCTCGTCGTGCGCGAGGGCGACCGCCGCACGGCGCCGACCGCGTACGCGGACTGGCCGAATCCCTCGGCGAAGTCGGTGGTGCTGCGTCCCCGCGCGGGTGGCGCCGAACTCGGCGCGCTCGTCGTTGCGGACGGCGAGGCGGCGAAGGAGGAACTCACCGATGACGTCGCGAAGTCGGGTGCGGCGCTCGCGAAGGCGGCGAAGTCGCCGCATCGGCTGCTCTACGCGCTTCCGCCGCTCACCGAGCCGCTGCACATCTCGGGTACGCCGAAACTCACGATCCGCGTCGCCGCCGACAGGCCCGCGGCGAACCTCTCCGTGTGGGTCGTGTCGCTTCCGTGGAAGGGCGGCCGTGACATCAACGCGGATGTGATCACGCGCGGCTGGGCCGACCCGCGCAACCACGCGTCGATCGAGGACGAGACTCCGCTCGAACCGGGGCGCTTCTACGACCTCGCGTTCGAACTCGAGCCGGATGATCAGGTGATTCCCGCCGGCGAGCGGATCGCGCTGATGATCTTCAGCAGCGACCGCGACTTCACGCTCTGGCCCGAGGCGGGCACGAAGCTCACGGTCGATCTCGCCGGAACCGCGCTCGAACTCCCCGTTGTCGGCGGCGCCGAGGCGGTGGCGGCGGCGACCACAGCCTCCGCCGCGCCCTCCACCGAGCCCTCCACCGCGCCCTCCACCGAGCCCTCCACCGCGCCCGAGACCGAGCCGAAACCCGCGGCTCCCGGGAAATGATCTCCTCCCTCGACGCGATCTTCCTCGATCTCGACGGCTGCCTCGTCGACTCGACGCGAGCGATCGCGAACACCTTCGACCACGCGCTCGCGTCCGTCGGCATCGCGCCGCGCGCGCCCGAGGTCACGCGCTCCTTCATCGGTCCGCCGCTGCGCACCACGTTCGACCGGATCGTCGCGGAGGAAGGTCTCGATCCCGCGCTCGCCTCGACGCTCGTGCTGCGCTACCGCGAGCGCTACCGCGCGATGTCGGCGGCCGAGACCACGCTCATCGCGGGCATACCCGAGGCGCTCGTCGAACTGCGCGCGCTCGCGCCGGTCGCGATCGTGACGTCGAAGTACGGCCCGGTCGCCGAGCGCGTCGTCGACGAGATCGGCCTGCGCCCGCACGTTCCGCTCGTGTTCGCGCCCGGCGACGAGCACACCGTCGAGCCGAAGGAGGTCACGCTGCGTCGCGCGCTTCAGGCAGCCGGCGCGCGCCCGCACGCGGCGGTGATGATCGGCGACCGCGAGCATGACGTCCTCGCCGGCCGCGCCTGCGGCACCGCGACCGTGGGAGTCCTCTGGGGCGCGGGCGA
>JBIIYI010000458.1:0-2800 GCA_044346895.1 Phycisphaerales bacterium | reverse complement strand
CCTCGCCATCTCGCTTTCACCCAACGCGCAGGCGGCGCCTCAGATGAGCGGCGCGCTCACGACTGGCGCGGCCGCATCAGGCATAACATCGGACCGCAGCACCCACGTCGATGCGCATCTCGGCGGACGCGCAGATGTTCTCTTCCTTCGAGATCGCGCCGATCGAATGGCCGTGGGTCCTTACGCGGAGCTGCTCACCGTTGGATTCGGCTCCCTCGAACTCGGTGCCGGTGCGGAATGGCTGGTCCCGGCTTGGGACACAGCCGTCGTGTTCTCGGCTGGCGGCTTCGCCAAGGCGAGCCAACGCGGATGGGAGCCCGGCGCGGCCGCGGGGATCTTCTGGGGCTCGAAGAGCTTCAACTACCACTCGACGTATGCGCTTGGTGTCGGGCTCTTCGTTCAAGGCCGCACGACTCCGGGCTCCGCCTTTGAGGACACGTCGGTGCTTGCGGGAGTGCACATTGATCTCGAGTACCTCGCCCTTCCCTGGGTGCTCGCGTACCAAGCCCTGCGCCGCTAAGAGCGGACGCGTGCGATCACGCCGAGGGATCGAGCGATGGCCGATCGGCTTGGGAAGTTCGGCGACGGACAGTGTTTCACGTGAAACACTGAGACCCGTTCCGATCGACGATGCGCCGAATCGAAGCGGAATGTTTCACGTGAAACACTCGCGGCCCCATGGTTTCCGGACCTCGGCGCGCCTACGCTTGCTCGCCTCATGCTTCGACCTCCTTCCCCCGGCCTCGCCCATCTCGCTGATGCCCTCGCGGATCTTGAGCAGCGTGGTCTCCGACGCCGGCCGTCCGCACCGATGCGTGAAGACGAACGATCCTTTTCCTCGAACGACTACCTCGGACTCGCACGACGAACCGCGCCGTCCACCCGAAGCGGTGCCGGCGCTTCAAGACTCATCGCGGGTGAACGTGTCGAGCACGCAGAGCTCGAGGCCGCCCTCGCTGACTGGCTCGAGACCGACGCCTGCCTTGTCTTCTCGTCGGGCTATGCGGCGAACGTCGGAACCCTGAGCGCCCTTGCGGCTCCTGGCGACCTCATCGTCAGCGATGCCCTTAACCATGCCTCGCTCATCGACGGTATGCGACTCTCCAAGGCTCGCGTCGTCGTCACGCCGCACAACGATGTCGACGCGATCGAGCGCGCCCTTGCTTCGCGTCAGGAAGGCCGCGCGTGGGTCGTTGTTGAGAGCTACTACAGCATGGACGCCGATGGCCCTGATCTCGGCCTCCTCCGCGCGGCATGCGATCGCCACCGCGCAGCACTCTACGTGGATGAAGCCCACGCCCTCGGCGTCCTTGGACCCGACGGCCGAGGTCGCGCCGCCGAAGCACAGGTCACGGCCGACGTCCTCGTGGGCACACTCGGCAAAGCGCTCGGAAGCCAAGGCGCGTTCGTCGCCGGAAGCGTCCTCCTTCGTGAGTGGCTGTGGAACCGGGCCCGCTCGTTCGTCTTCTCGACAGGACTCGCCCCGGTGTCCGCCCGAGCGGCTCTCCTTGCGCTCAACGAGATTCGCGCGCACTCGGACCGACGCGAGCGGGTCCTTGCGAACGCCGAGCGTCTACGAACCGGACTCCGACGGCTCGGACTCCATCCGATGGGATTCGGTCACGTAGTCCCGCTCCTCGCAGGAACCCCCGACCACGCGTCGCGCTGGTCGAAGCAACTCGCCGAAGCGGGTGTCGCAATTGCTCCCATTCGTCCGCCCACGGTGCCCGAAGGAACCTCGAGGCTCCGCCTCACGGTCACAGCTCTTCATGAACCTCGCGACATCGACCAGGTGATCGATGCCATGGCTACAACCTCCAACCCAACACAGGAACCCATGAATCCTGCACCCCGCACGCCTACGCCTCGCGCTCCCATGATCGTCATCACCGGAACCGGCACCGAGATCGGGAAGACGGTCGTCTCCACTGGGCTCACCCAGGCCTGGGCCCAACGCGGCCTCAAGGTCGCTGGGATCAAACCCGTGGAGTCCGGACGCACGCCCGGAGGCAACCTCGGCGGGGACGGCGAGGCGCTCGCGAAGGTCTCTTCGTTCGACGTCACCAAGGACCTTCCTCCTTACTTACTCAATGACCCCGTCTCGCCACACCTCGCAGCGCGACGCGAAGGACGCGAAATCGATCCGGTCACGATTCGCGCGTGGGTCGAAGGCTACCGCGCACGCGCCGAAGCCGTTGTGCTCGAACTCCCGGGTGGCCTCTTCAGCCCGCTCCATGAACAGCTCACGAATGCCGACTTGCTCGCCTCCCTCGAACCGACGGCGATCGTTCTCGTGGCACCCGATCGCTTGGGCGTCCTCCATGACGTCGCGGCTACAAGGCGCGCTGCCGAGACGCTCGGCCTCCGCTTCGACGGCATCGTGCTCTCCGCGCCCGCGCAACCCGACTCCTCCACGGACACGAACGAAGCCGAACTCACAAGGCTCGAGCCCTCGCTCCCCGTCCTCGCCCGACTACCACGCGCCACGAGCGAGGAACTCGCGCCGTCCTTCGCTCAAGCCCTCAAGCTCCTTCTCCAAAAGACGTCAACGGATCACATATAGTTGTACCATGCACTCACTCGCGCCCGCGCCCTCAGACCCGAACCCCCGCCGACGCTTCCTTTACCTCACCACGCTCGAGCACCAGGCGCTCGTCGCCAATCCGCGTCGCAAACGACTCGTCATGGGTCACCACGATGACCACGGCGCCTCGCCCGGCCTCCTCGCGAACCACACGCTCGAGAAGAGCGACGCCGTCGCGATCGAGACCCGTCGTCGGCTCGTCGAGAAGAACGAGGC
>JBIIYI010000070.1:0-10020 GCA_044346895.1 Phycisphaerales bacterium | reverse complement strand
CAAGAATCGGAGACCACGTCGGATCACCCTGGCGGGGCGCTCGCGAACTCGCACGGAGGCTTGCGAACTCCGCACCGAAGGCGCGACGCACCACGCCGCGTGGATCGGCCACGCCGCGTGGATCGGCCACGCCGCGCGGATCGGCCACGCCCCTCTCAAGCACGAGCCCGCAGACGCGCACGTTGGCGTCCGCGAAGAGTCCTTCCTGCGCCGCCCAGATCGCGCGCAGCGTGGCCCGTTCGAGCGCCGCGTCGCGCGCACCGCGCGCGTCCGCCGCCGCGAGGAACGAGAGGGGCATCACGAAGGCGAGCCGACCTCCCGGGGCGAGGGACGCAAGTCCGCGCAGGAGGAACGCGGCCGAAGTATCCGCATAGCGGCGCACCGCACCGTCGCTCGCACGTGCAACCGCCCGGGCGCGAAGGCGGGTCGCGGAAGTCCCCCGCTTCAACTGCCCGAGAAACGGCGGATTCCCAAGCACCACGCCGAACTCGGAAGCCCCGAGGCGCGCGCGGACCTCCACACCGAGCGCGTCGCCTTCGATCACGTGCGACGCGAGCGCCCGCGCGACCCGCTCCCGCACCTTCCCACTCGTTCGCGCAGGCAAGAGTGCGAGCAGCGCTTCGCGCGCGAGTCGAACCGCATCACGGTCGATGTCGATGCCGAACACCCGATCCGACAGCACGAGCGCGACGGGCTCGTTCGTCCGGCGAACCCACTCCTCGACCATCGCGACCAGGAAGTTCCCCGAACCGCATGCAGGGTCGAGGAAGCAGTCCAGTTCCTTCAGCGCACGGATACCGTGCAGCGCCTCGCGGATGAGATGATCCACGAGTATCGGCGGCGTGTAGTGCGCACCAAGCGCCTTGCGTCGCGAAACCCCACCCCGTGCACGCTGCGCATCGAGGGCGCGAAGATGCGCGCGCTCGGCAGTTGGGGACGATTCGGGCTCGACTCGGCGCTGCACGCGCGAAAGGTACGCGCAGCGGTCACGACGCGCGAGTTCCAGCGATCCTCCGTCGGGCCCCGGGTGCCGGCCGTCAGCGCCGACCCCCCATGCGCTCGATGCGCTCGAGGCGCTGCTCGATCGCGCGAAGCGCGCGGCCGAGCATCAGGATCATGGAACCCAGCAGCAGGAAGACGAACGTCGCGACCAGCGCGGATGCGAAGCTCGATGCGATGTTCGTGCCTCTGCCCCGCGAGTTTGCGAGTGTCATGACCCAGGAAGGCACGGCAAGCGCACCGAGGATCATGAAGATCCAGCCCGCGAGGGTGAACGGCCACTGGAACCAACGGACGCGCGCCTGCGGCTTCGATCGAAAACCCTCGAACAGCGGCGATCCCACGTCCTCGTCGTCCGTTGCATGGGGCTGGCTTGCCCCTCCGAGCGCTGCTCCCTGCGTGACCGGGTGGGCTTTCGGTTCGTGCGCTTCGGTCATGGTGGCTCCTTGTCCTCGATTGCTGGACTCTCCGCCCCGCCGTGCGCAATGTACGCAGCGATCCGACGAACGCACGCTCCATTTCCGCGGAACGTTCAAGAGCCGTCGACCCGTCGATGACCCCATGAAGTTGGTGCCGCGCCGGGACGTCGAACCGCCCCGGCTTCACAGCCAGCCCCATTCGCCGCGGCTGGCCAGGGTCGAGCGCGAAGTGCTGGGCGATGAACCCGCCCGCTTGCGCGGGTTGAGAGTGAACCCACCCGCTCGCGCGGGTTGAGAGTGAACCCACCCGCTTGCGCGGGTTGAGAGTGAACCCACCCGCTTGCGCGGGTGGAAAAATGAACGAACCCGCTTGCGCGGGTTCGTAACGGTGTCGGGGTTCTGGTGCGCGACGGTGTCCAATCGTCGCGCGCAGAGTCGCTCATCGGGCGCTGTTTGGTGTTTCGGTGATCCCTCCACCGTGGCCTTGCGGCCCCCAAACCCTCAGACCTCTCGGTGACCGTTCAGAACGGTCGCGCTTGCCCTCTGCTCGACTCGCCATCCACTCCTCGCCGTCACATGGCACTCGAGCGTGTTCGACGCGCGTCCTGTCCGAGCGCATCCGACACTCCGATGGCGGCGGTCCCTGTCAGACCGTGATCGCCATCATCCACGAGGCAGGCCGATCGCGATTTCCATCGCTGCGCCTTGGACGATCGGTTCGATGCGCGAACGGGGACGCTTCTGAAGAGGCCGCGCAGCGAGCGAGGACGAATCCTCCAAGCGCACAGCATTCCGATTGTCCAGATCGGACTCCTTCAACACGTCCTCGACCGCGGTCGCTCCGACCGCTGCCATGCCAACCTGATCCATCGATGAACCCGATGCCGAAGCGGACTCCGAGAAGGAATCCACAACCGGCCCGAGCATGATGGTTGGGAGAACTCCAACCAGCACGCAAAGTGCCGTCGCCCCTGTCAGGCGGAGGGAAATCCCGCCCTTGGGAGCAGCGCCAAGCGAAAAACCCGTAAAAACGGGCCAACTTGGCCATCCACGTTTCACAGACATGAGGGACTCTCTCTCCCTTTTGAGGGTCCCTCCCTCCAAGGCGGAACATAGCCCGGGTCGAACCGGAGTCCAACGGAAACTCCGAGAATTTCGCGTTCGAGCGCTCGGCGGCGCACGAGCGACCTCGGGCCACCTGAGCTTCCGACACGCAAGTTCCTGTGAAACGGAGGCTTGCGCTCACGATTCCCGCGCCGACGCGCGGCGGTTTCGGAGCAGGTCCGCGCCGCGGAAGGTGGAAAATGAAACAGGGGCGGCCCTTGCGGGCCGCCCCCTTCTTTCTCACGTTTCCCTTTCGGGAGCCTCCGCCCCCGCTCCGGCAAGCCTTCCAGGCTTAGCCGATGAGCGAGAGCACCTGCTGCGGCGCGCTGTTCGCGAGGGCGAGCGACTGGGTCGCGGCCTGCGAGAGGATCTGCGCGCGGGTCATCGACGCGGTTTCCGCGGCGAAGTCCGTGTCGCGGATCGCGCTTTCAGCGGCGGTCGTGTTCTCAAGAGCGACGCCGAGGCTCGAGATCGTGGCGCCGACGACGTTCTTCTGGAACGCGCCGAGACGTCCGCGGAGGCTCGAGACCTGCTTGATCGCAGCGTCGATCACTTCCTGCGCCTTCGAGAGGTCGCCGTTCTGGACGTTCGCGGTACCACCCGACTTGAGGTCGGAGAGGAAGCCCGCGCCGCCGCCACCGAGGTTGCCCGTGGTGACCGTCTCGATGCCGAGCGAGACCTTGCCGGCGAGGTTGACCGACGGAGCGAGGTTGAAGTTCGCGCCGCCACCGGTGATGTTGAAGGTCGTCGACTGACCAGCCGCATTCAGGGCGCTGGTGCCGCCGATCGAGACGCTGACGTCGAAGCCGTCGCTCGAGACGCGGGCAGTCAGGCCGTCCGTAGTGGCCTGGGTGCCGTTGATGAGGACGGTGGCGTTGCGGCCGGTGTCCTTGAGGTCGTCGACCGAGGTCGTCGAGGCGTTCGACGAGAAGATGAAGCTCGTCGTGTTCTCGTTCGCGAGTTCCTTGACGCGGACGAAGGCGTCTGCGCCGTAGCCGGTCGAGTTGATCTGGACGCGGGCCGTGTCGGTCGCCTGGACAGCCGAGACGCCGAGCGCGTCCTTGAAGCTGTTGATCGCGGCGAGGATGTTGGCCTGCGACGTGCCCGACGCGAAGGTGAACTGCTGGACGCCCTTCGTACCGGTGATCTCGAACGACACTTCGCCCGAACCACCGTTGGCGAACGTCGCACCCGTCGAGAGGAACACCGCGCCGGTCTGCGCCGACTGGAGGACGGTGACGGTCACCGCACGGGCGGTGCCCGCATCCGACAGCTTCGCAGCGTTGATCGTCACGTCGGTGAGCGAGGTCGCCTGGCCCGAGACGGTGTAGTCGAAGTTGCCGTTCAGGAGCTTGGTGCCCTGGAAGCTCGTCGCGTTCGCGATGCGGTCGATCGTCTGGAGGATCGAGTCGATCTGGAGCTGGTTCGCGTCGCGCTCTTCCTGCGACACGCCCGCCTCGTTGGCGGTGGCTCCGACGAGGCCCTGGAGCTCGACGAGCATGTTCGAGACTTCCTGAAGGCCGCCTTCGGCGACGTTGACGACCTGCTCGGCGCGCTGCGAGTTCGAGATCGCGCTGTTGATCGCGGTCTTCTCGGCGCGGAGGTTCTCCGACGCGATCAGGCCTGCCGGGTCATCGGCGCCGCGGTTGATGCGGAGACCGGTCGAGAGGCGCTGAAGGCTCTGGGCCAGACCCTTGTTCTGGCCGCCCAGCACGCGCTGAGCGATGAGCGACGGGATGTTCTGATTGATACGACTCATGACTGCTGTCCTCCGTGATTTGCCGGCTTTGCCGGTCGTGATTCTCGACCGCCCCCGCCTTGGGGCGCTCGCGCCCTCCGCGTTCGCGGTTGGCCTGCTCGATGCCCGCTGGTTCCTCCAGCGGGCTCGACCGAAGTTGGAAGGCGCGTCCTGCACCCGGAAACGTTGTCGGGGCTGAGGACCCCGACGCGGTTGTGATCGGAACTCGAGAAACGCGACTTCACGCACAGGGCGCATTTCCCGCACGATTCGCGCACTCAACGCCCGGATCAGGCGAAAGCCGCATGGTCGGACGGCATGAATGACCTCGATAACGCGCCTGGACGTGTCATCGCCCGCGCGCGGTCGAGCCGAAGTTGCGAAAAAGCGAACCGCCCGGCGTCGGCCGGGCGGTTCGGAGGGGTTGGAGGACGCGTGCGGGCGAGTCCGCGTGCGGCTTACTGCAACAGCCGCAGCACGTTCTGCGCGCTCGAGTTCGCGGTCGCGAGGACGGACGTGCCGGCCTGCTGGAGGATCTGCGCACGGGTCATCGCGGCGGTCTCGGCCGCGAAGTCGGTGTCGCGGATCTTCGACTCGCTCGCGGTGATGTTCTCGAGGCCGATCTGCAGGCTGCGCGAGTTCGTCTGCAGCGTGTTGCGCTCGAAGGCGCCGAGTCGGCCGCGCAGCACCGAGACCTCGGTGATCGCGCTGTCGAGCACCTCGCTCGCCTCGGCCGTACGTCCGAGCAGGAGCGAGTTCGGCTGACCACTCTTCAGACTATCGAGGAAGTAGCGGGCGCCGCCGACATCGGAACCGCCGAGGCGGCTCGATGCGATCGACTGAATGCCGATGCCGACCTGCTGCGTGGTGGTGATCGACGGACCGAGCTGGAAGTTCGCACCGCCGCCGGTGATGCGGAAGGTCGACGGCGTTCCGTTCACGGTGGTCGCGAAGCCCTGCGAGAGGTCGAGTTCGACCGCGAGCGCCGGCGTGTTCAGGCTGACGGTCGTGCCGTTGCCCGTGGCGAGCGCGCCGTTGATGATGGCGCTCACGTCGCGGCCGTTGTCGCGCTGCTGGGCCGTGCCACCCGGCGCCGAGTAGGTCTGGAAGAAACTGCCGCCCGAACCGATCTTGCGGACGGAGACGAACGCGTCGCTTCCGAAGCCGGTCGAGTTGAAGTAGAGACCCGAGAGCTGGCTGGCGCCGTTGCGGAGACTCGCGCTGATGCCGGTCGTGTCGCGCACGGTGTTGACCGCGGCGATGACCGCGGAGAGTGCGGTGCCCGAGACGAACGTGAGGGTCTGGACGCCGAGCTTGCCGGCGACCTCGAGCGTGACGCTCGACGCGAGCGCGCCGGTCGGGGCGGACAGGAACAGCGCGCCGGTCTGCGCCGACTGCGTCACCTCGACGGCGACGCCGATCGACGAGTTCGTTCCGAACTGGACGCCATGGATGTCGACGCCGGCGATGTTCGCCGCGTTGACGCCGCTCGTCACGTACTCGAGCGAGCCGTTCAGGAGCTGGAGTCCGGCGAAGCTCGCGGTGTTCGAGATGCGCGTGATCGACTCGATCGCGCTGTCGATCTCGAGCTGGTTCGCCTCGATCTCCTCGCTGGAGATGCCGCCCGAGTTCGCGCTGTTGACCACCAGGCTCTTGATCGAGTTGAGGAGGTCGGCGACCTCCGCGAGGTAGCCTTCGGTCGTCGCGATCACCGAGCTGGCGCGCTCAGAGTTGTCGATCGCCTGGCCCATGCCCTTGATCTCGGAGCGCAGGCGCTCGCTGACGATCAGACCGGCCGGATCGTCGGCGCCGCGGTTGATCCGCAGGCCGGTCGACAAGCGCTGGAGGCGGGTGGAGAGGTCGTTGTTCGAGCGCGTGAGGTTGTTCTGCGCGATGAGCGACGGAACGTTCGTATTGATGCGAGCCATGGCAATCCTCCTTGACTGAGAGGCCCGTGAACCGGGGCTTCTGTCTCCCCGGCCGGGTCAGGCGGTTTCACGCCTGCCGGTGTGGGTTGCCGCGAGCTTCGCGGCTGCAGGCAGGACCGTCCCGCCCGTCGTACTCGAGCCGCCGCGCGCACTCCCGCGCGGTCGGAACGTCCCCAGCTCGCCGCGGAATGCCGCGGCCTGCTGGTTCTCGTTTCGGATGGCGTCGTACACCTCCTTGCGGTGCACCGCCACGGTCGCGGGGGCCTTGATGCCGATCCGCACCTTGTCGCCTCGGATGTCGACGATCGTCAGTTCGACGTCGTCTCCGATCATGATCGTTTCATCTCGCTGTCGTGAGAGCACCAGCATGCGCGGGCTCCTTGGGCATCCGTGCCCTGTGAAGGTCCATCCTTGCCAAACCTCCGGCCTTCGCCGGAACATCCACCCGCCGCCGTCCGGCGACGATCACGCGGTCTTCGCGGCGGCCGCCTCGGCGAGCTTCACCAGCTCGTGACGCGTCGACCACTTCTTCTCCGCGAGCACCAGCTGCATCGCGCGCCGGTTCGCCGGATTCATGACCAGCGGCCCCTGCAGGTTCGCTGTGAGCGACTGGTCTCGCTTGTTGACGATGACGAGCACCTGCGCATCGGAGGTCTCGTTCATGCCGAGTTCCTCCATCTGCTCCTTGCGGATGTTCGCCTGGTAGTCGGGAAGCCAGAGCGCCGGATCGGTGACCACGAACGCGAGGTCGGCGCTCTCGGTCGACTGCAGCCAGAAGAAGACGCCGTTGTCGTCGGGCTGCAGGAGCGCGAAGGTTCGGTAGCTCGAGAAGCCCAGCAGTCCGGCGGGGAACTCGAGGAGGCGGGAGTCGTCGATTTCGACGGCGCCGAAGCGCGTGGTCTGGATCAGCATTGCGGGTGCTCCGTCGGCCTGCCACTCCTTGCTTCCGGCATCCATGCCGGCGGGCTCCAGCCCTTCCTTCCGGAGGGGCCGCGCCTCCGGACGGTTCGCCGCGACACGCGCGGCCCTGACTTCGATCAACGCAGGAAGTCCAGGAGACTCAGGTTCACCGCGCGCGATGCGCCCGCGAGTCCGGCCTCGAGCTGCTGCTGGAGGCTGGCGAAGCGGGTCGCCGCGGCGGTGAAGTCGAGGTCCTGGATGCTCGAGCGCAGTGCCATGTCCTGAATCCCAAGTTCTTCCTCGCGCGCGGTCGCCTCTGCGAGCCGTCGCGAGCGGACTCCGACATCCGCTCGCGCCTCCGTGGCGCGGCCGAGATCGGCTTCCAATCGACCTGTTGCAAACTCGATGCCACGCTGGTCGTCCGCGAGCAGCGCGTCGCGGAGGGCCATCAGGTGCGAGAAGACGCTGTCCACGGCAACTGTTGCGCGATCCGATCCGCTCAAAGTTGCCGTCGTGGTCGAACCCGCGATGCCGAGGTCGGTCGCGGCGCTCGAGGTGTTGATGTCCTCGACGAGCGTGGTCGTACCCGTGGTGCCGTCGGTGATCTCGATGCCGTTGCCGGTCGAGGCGAGCGACGCCTGGAACTCGGCCGGCGCGAGTCCGGCGGCGGTCGCGGCCGCGTTGATCGAATCGAGCGCGTCCTGCACCGTCAGGTCGCCGTCGAGTTCGACCTCGAACGACCGCCCGTCCTTGAGCGTGATGCGGAGGTCGCGGTCGGCGGCCGGATCGGGGAGACCCGTCGTGGGATCGATCGCGCCGTCGGCCTGCCGCACGCCGCGGCCTTCGTTGAAGTCGGCGAGCAGCGTCGAACCGGCGAACGACCGGATGCCGAGTTCGGTGGCGGTCGTCCCGCCGAGTTCCTCGACCGACATCGTGGCGCCCGAGAGTTCGTTGCGGACGTTGAACCGCGTTCCGTCCTCGCTGATCTCGACGCGCACGCCGATGCCCGACGCGACGACGGCGTTCTGGAAGTCCTGCACGGTCGCGTAGGTCGAGAGATCGAAGCGCCGCGCCTGCCCGCCGTTGCGGATGACGATCTCGCCGAGCGGAAGCGTCATGCCCGAGAGGCTGTCGAGCCGCGTGAGCTCGGTCAGGCGCGGGTTGAGGTCGAGTCCGGTGGTCGTGGCGCCGCCGGGATAGGTGCCCGCGAGGCCCAGATCGCCGGCGGTCGTCGTGGAGTTCGAATCGCGGATGACGACGGTGTTCGCACCCGTCGGCGTGATCGCGATGCGGTCGCCGGTCGTCGGGTCGATCGCCACCGTGGCGCCGGGATCGGTGGCCTGGACTGCCGCGGCGATGCGGTTGACGACGTCGCCGATGCTGTCGGCGTCGGAAAGATCGACCGTCGAGACCGTGCCGTTCACCTCGACCTCGACCGAACCGGCGCGCACGCCGCCGCCGTTGGCACCACGGAGATCCGAGAGTCGCGTCGAGAGCGTGAGCGACGGGTCGAGGTCGCGGTCGCCCTTCACGCGTCCCGAGAGCGCGCCGAAGGCCTGCTCGCCGCTCATCGTGATGCGGATGTCGCTTGCGAGACCGAGGTCGGCGCGCATGCCGAGGCCGCTGCCGGTGTAGCGCAGGCCGCCGAGGAGACCGGAGAACGGGACCGACGCGTGGGCGTCGCCGCCGAAGACGTGGATGCCGCGCAGCTCGCGGTTCGCGATCGAGGTGAGCGAGCCGAGCATCGAGTCGATGACGGTCGCCTGGTTGCGGCGCGTCGCCTCATCCGAGCCGACGCCGATCTGGGAGAGGCCGATGCCCTTCGCTTCCTGGAGGATGTCCGTGACGTCGGCGAGCGCCGCATCGAGCGCGCCGAGCGTCGCGTCCGCCTGCGAGAGGTTGCGCACGCGCTGGTCGCGGCGCTCGATCGCGTCCTCGAGGACGGTGACGGTCGAGGCGCCGATCGCGTTCTCGGAGGGCCGCGAGAACTCCTTGCCGCTCGCGAGCCGAACCTGCAGGAGCAGCAGTTCCCGGTTGGTGCCCTGAATGCCGCCAAGCGCAATTCTCGACGCAAGGAGGTTGGGAACGCGGGCGAGGTTGGCAGGAATTGCGCTCATGAAGAGGACTCCGCCGCTTCAAGGCAACGCGCGTGCCATTCCCCCGCGACGGCCCGCCGCCGACGTACCCCGCAACCCCAGGCTGATCGAGCCCGAGCCGCCGGAGGGCGCGCACCTCCTTCCGACAGAGTCCGAGAACCTTTTGCATCCCGGGCATCTGGCCGCGCGTGCGGGCCCATCGGGCGCCCGGAGGCTCCCGGAGGCTCCGGAGGCGGCGCCACCGAGCCCGCGACCGTCCGAGGCGCCTCGGAACGGCGCTGATGCCACGCGTCCCCCAACTCCGGGCAGGTTCGGCTTGCCCCTCCCCGAAGCCACGTGATAATCACTCGATGCTCCCCGCCCGCCGCCGTGCGCCCCGCGCGTCCCTCGACCGACTCTCGATCACCCTTCTTTCGATCGCCATTCCCGCCCTGAGCCCGACCCCGTCGGCGTGGGCCGGCGGCGACATCCTGCTGATCCCCGACTCGGGTGCGGACAAGGTGTGGGCGTTCGACGCGACGGACGGCACCTTCCTCTCGAACAACTACTTCCCCGCCGACGGGATCATGAAGCAGATCATCCAGATCGTCCCGAGCGGGAACGGCACGCTGCTCATGACCGACGAGCAGGAGAAGAAGGTGTTCGAGTACACCGAGAGCGGCACGTACATCCGAACGCTCGCCGCGCCGACCGATGGCGTGACGACCGGGGCCTACGGCATCTGCGTGAAGGACGGGTTCGCCTACTTCACGAGCGGCGCCACGGGCAATCCGCGCAAGGTCTTCAAGGTGGCGCTCGACGGAAGCGGCGCCCCGCCGGTGGTCTTCTCCGACTTC
>JBIIYI010000457.1:0-2806 GCA_044346895.1 Phycisphaerales bacterium | reverse complement strand
CTTCGGGGAAGTCCGGGAGTGGGGTCGCTCGAATCCTGCATGGTCGTGGCCCTCTCGATGAATGGAGTCGTCCAATGGCGGTTGCCGCGACGCTTCGGCGGCAGGGCGGAAAGTCGGTGGCAGGACTTCACGTGCCCGCCGCAGATCCGCGTGATGCGCCCGCATGCTACAGAAAACCGCGCCTTCACCGACTCAACCGCTGCGGCATCCACCGACCATCCGCGATTCCCGCGGCGTCCGGCCAGCGTGCACGCGCGGGTACGCTCCGCGCATGGACGCACTCCACACGGATCTCGCACGGACGGAACCCCAGCGCGCCGACCCGGCCGCGACCGAGGTCAGGCCCGATGCCGCGCAGGAAGCCGTCGCCGACGGCTCCCGCCGCGGCTTTCTCGGTGCGATCACCGCGCTCGGTGCGGTGGCGGCAACCGGCATCGGCTCAAGCGGCTGCGCAGGCCCGGCCCGAACCGATGCGACGTCCGCGGCCATTCCCGCAGGCAGTGCGGGCGATGCGGGAAGCGCAAGCGCCGCGACGGCATCGGACGGCATCACCGCCGCGACGTTCGCCGAGGCCGAGAAGCTCGCCGGCATCGCGTTCACCGAGGCAGAGCGCGCACAAATGCTGCGCACGATTTCGACGCACGTCGCCGGACTGCGAGCACGCGCCTCCTTCGGCGAGATCGACAACCCGCTCGCGCCCGCGCAGGTCTTCCGCGTCTTGCCGCGCGCCGCGAAGCGGAAGTCTCCAGTTTCGAAGGCAGTCGCGCCAACGAGTTTCGATGACGGCGAACCGACCGACGAAGCGATCGATTGGGCGAGCGTCGCTCGACTTTCTCGCTGGATGCGCGACGGACGCATCACGTCGCGCCAACTGGTCGAGCGATCGATCGCACGCTTGAAAGCCGCGAATGCCACGTTGTTCAGCGTGATCACGCTGATGGAGGAAGGCGCGCTGCGCGAGGCCGACGAACGCGACGCCGAGGCGCGCGCGGGCAGGTGGCGCGGGCCGCTGCACGGCATTCCGTACGGGTTGAAGGATCTCTTCGATACGAAGGGCGTCGCGACCACGTGGGGCGCGGAGCCGTGGCGCGATCGCGTGCCGACGCGGGACGCGCGGGTCGTCGTGAAGCTGCGTCAGGCGGGCGCGGTCTGCGTCGCGAAGACCGCGGTGGGCGCGCTCGCCTACGGCGACATCTGGTTCGGCGGAACCTGCCGAAATCCGTGGAATCCCGAAGAAGGATCATCGGGTTCAAGCGCCGGAAGCGCATCGGTCGTCGCGGCCGGCTGCGTGCCGTTCGCGATCGGGACCGAAACGCTCGGTTCGATCGTCTCACCGTGCGTTCGCTGCGGAACGAC
The DNA here is from genome assembly GCA_044346895.1 of Phycisphaerales bacterium. GTDB lineage: Bacteria > Planctomycetota > Phycisphaerae > Phycisphaerales > SM1A02 > QWPT01. Next base: position 1,450 of record JBIIYI010000457.1, on the reverse strand, counting down.
TGGCCTTCGCCCAACATTCGGTCGCGTCGCGCGCGATGGCTGCATGGCGCTCTCCTGGTCGTGGGACAAGATCGGCCCGATCACGCGACATGTCGAGGATGCCGGGCTCGTCCTTGAGGCGATCAACGGCGGCGGCGGACGCGACGCATCGAACGTCGCCTCGCGCTTCAAGGCGCCGCGCGTCGCCGACGCGACGGGCGTGCGGCTGGCCTACGACCCCGCGTGGTTCGCCGGCCCGTTCGCGTCGCTCGCAAACACGCTCGAAGTGGCGCGCAGCGCAGGCGCCGAACTCATCGAGCGCACGTTCGACATGCCCTGCAATCCAGGTGTGCTCAACGCAAGCCTCATGTCGGAAGCAGCGGCGGCGTTTGAACAGATGACACGCACCAATGCCGACGACTTGCTCTCATGGCAGGCCGATGAGGCGTGGCCGAACTCGTTCCGCCAGGAGTGGTTCGTTCCCGCCATCGAGTACGTGCAGGTCGAGCGCATTCGCCGACGCTTCATGGAGTGGACGCGCGACGCGATCGCGGACGTCGACGCGATCATTTTGCCGCCGTTCGCCGGTGGATTCCTCACGTCGACGAACGCAACTGGGCATCCGCAACTCGTCTGGCGCGCGGGCTTCGACGACGCAACCACGCCCCGTTCGATCTCGCTGATCGGCCAGCCCTTCGACGAGGCGACGCTCGTACGGGTGGGCATGGCGCTCGAGGCCCGGCTCGCGGTCGCGGAAAGACGGCCGAAAACACCGTGGTTTCAGGGTGGGTGAAGCAGGCCGCACCCTCTGATATCTTCCCCGTTCCATGCTTGCCCAGTCCGACCTCATCAACTACCTCCCCGTCGCCGTCGTCGCGTCGATGGCGATCGTGTTCGTCATCGCGAACATCGTGCTCAGCACGATCCTCGGCCCCCGCGCCGAGGGCGCCATCAAGGGCACGACCTACGAGGCGGGCATGGATCCGATCGGCACCACGCGGAAGCGCTTCAACGTGCGCTTCTACATGATGGCCGTGACGTTCCTCCTCTTCGACGTCGAGATCATCTTCCTCTACCCGTGGGCCGTGAGCTACTCGCAGCTCGACCCGGGTAGCGCCGAGGCGAAGCTCTACCTCGGCCGCATCCTCTTCTTCCTCGCGACGAGCGTCATCGCCTACGTCTATGCGTGGAAGAAGGGCGTGTTCAAGTGGGACTGACGTGGTTTGAGCGCTCGGGCGCGGCTCTTGCCGCTCCCTCGCTCTGGCCAGCCTCGCGGCGAGTGCATCGCCGCGGGCTGAGATGGGACATGTATTGAGCGCTCGCAACCTGCTTCGCAACTTGCTTTCTTTGGCGTGAATCGCGCCGAAGTGAGCCGCCGCAGCTGGAATCGCGCGTACTGCGGCGCAGAGCAGACGTCGCCATCACCACAGGTGATGCCACACGCGACGTCCGATGCAGCCTTGCATCATCC
>JBIIYI010000456.1:0-2810 GCA_044346895.1 Phycisphaerales bacterium | reverse complement strand
GAGTTCGCCGCCGATGTTCGCAAGCCCCGCGAAGACCTCGCCCGTCCGATGCGGCACGCGCCGCACGGGCGAGAGCGGCACCACGCGATGCGCCTCGTCGGCGTGCACCGCGAGGCGCTCCGAACCGATGCGGAAGATGAGCACGCTCTCGAGCGCTCCGTCGCCGTCGCGCGCATCCTGCGAGGCCCGCGCGAGGTTCGCGGTGTTCTCCTCGAGATCCGCGGCCGTGAGCGGACGATCGAGGAGCCTGCGCATGCGCGCGACGTCGCCGCCCGCGCGCGTCGGCGGGTTCCTCGATCGATCGTGTCCGGAAGCTTCGTTCATGACATCACAGCAGAGCACCGCGCCGGCGCCCGATCGACCGAACCGCCGTCCGGCCGAACCACCCGGCCGGCGCCCGGCGTGGAGCCTATCACGCTCGGCATCGGATTCGGTCGCAGGTGCGCGATTCCGAGATCCGCGCGCGACGGAAGCGAGGGCCCCCGCAGCCGATCGGACCTTCCAGGCCTCGCGCGCATGCTCCTCATCGTCGGCCTTCCCCTTCTCCATCCGCGCGTCGATCCTCGGGCCGAGCGCGCTCGACGCCGCCGGACTCGCGCGCGAGGTGCGCGCGCATCGCACGCGCGCGCAGCCGGTCGGCCTCGTCGGGCGCGCCCCGCGCGGTCGCGAGCCTCGCGGCGATCAGCAGCGCCTCCTCGTGCGCGCGATCGAGGTAGAGCGCCCGACCGATCGCGCGTTCGGCGTCCGCGAGTTCGCCCGCAGCCTCGCTCGCAAGCGCGCGCGCCACGAAATCCCCGACCGTCGCGGCATCATCCGGCGATCGCTGCGCCGAGGTCCGCGCGGCCGCATCCGCGTGCGGCATCCCGCGCACGTCGGGCGCTCGCATCGGCGTGTCCCGCCGCGCGGTCGGCGGGCGGGGCTGCGGAAGTGGCGGCGGAAGTGGCGGCGGAAGTGGCGGCGGAAGCGCTGGCACGGATGCCGGCGCTGGCGAGCGCGATGTCGGTCCGGTCGACCGCCCGCCGGGCAGTGTGCGGCTCGGCACCTGCGCGCCTTCGGGAGGCGCGAGCGCGAAGGCACCCGGCGCGTCGACCGCCACGAATCCCGTGGCCTCCGCCGCCGCGGTCGTCTCGGCGTGACCGACGAGCAGCACGCCGTCGGGCGCGACGAGCGAAGACAGCGCGCGGAAAGCGCGGCGACGGACGTCCGCATCGAGATAGATGGCGACGTTTCGGAAGACGACCGCGTCGTACCGCTCGCCCGCGGCGAGCGCCGACTCGGCCGCCTCGAGGACGCCGGCCACGCGCGCGCGCACGACCTCGCGCACGCGCGCATCGGGCACAAGAACGCCGTCACTCGTCGTGAAGCGCGGCGAAGCCCACGCGGGAACGCCACCGCGGATCGCGAGCCCCCTGAACGCGGGTTCGGCCGCGAAGAGCGCGGCGTTGCGATCCGACGCGCGCACCTCGACGGCCCGACCGCTCGTCGCCGCGCCATCGAGCAGGGCCGCTGCCACCGAGATCGGCTCGCACCAGCCGCCGCAGCCGGCGAGGAACGCGCGGAACGGCGCGGAGGAGCGCGTCGCGGCGCGCGCACGCAGCAGTTCGAAGCTCTCGGGATAGCGGAAGAGCCATGTCTCGGGCGGCGAGAAGAGCGCCTCGACGCGCGCGTATTCGTCAGGGTCGGAGGGCGCCCGCTCGACGAATTCCCAAGCATTTCCCGCGCCGAGCGCCGACGCACGCTCGGCGAGATGCGACATGAGCCGCTCGCGCGAGAGCGCCTCGGGTGCGAACCCGCTGCACGTCGCGAGGCGCGAGAGGAGCGCGTCGACGGCCGATGCGAGACGCACGTCGCGCGAGGGGCGCGGCGCGCGATCACCCGTGCGATCATTCATGCGATCCTTCATGCGATCGTCCGCGCGATCCGATCCGCCCGTGCTCCCGCTCATGGATCGACGCGCGCCGGCAGCTCGCGCAGCGCGGCATCGCCCTCGAGGAGGCGTCGGCAGCGCAGGAGCTGCAGCATGCCGTCCTCGTCGACGAGCGTGGGCCCGAGATGCGGCGCGCCCGCAAACGAGAAGCCCTCGTGCACCCCTTCCGCCGAGAAGTCGCGGCGCGCGAGCCCCGCGACCTCGGGGACAAGCAGCCCGATCGGTCGCGCGGAACCTTCGAAGAGGTCGCCTTCGAGCCGAAGGACGACGATGCGCGATCCGAGGCGCACGTCGGTTCCGGTTCCGTCGACGATCGTCGAGAGATCGACCAGCGGCAGCAGCCTTCCGCGCAGGTTGAACAGCCCGAGCAGCCACTTCGGTCCGGTGCCCGCCGACCGGTGCGCGACCACCGGCAGCACCTCGATCACGTCCGCGGCGTCGAGCGCGAAGCGCCGACCGCCGACGGTGACGACGAGCACCGTGATCTCGCCGGCCATCAGCGGGAATCCCCGTGGATCGCACCACCCGTCGCGCCGCCGGTGCCCGCAGGCCCGAGATCGGACGCGAGGCCGGACGCGCTCCCGGCGTCCGCGATTCGGAATCGCGCGACCGCGTCCTGCAGCACCGCGACCGCGTGCGAAAGTTCGGCGGCCACGCGGCCGAACTCGGACACGCTCGACGCGGTCTGCCGCGCGCCGTCGGCGACCTGCCGCACCGCGCCCTCGATCTGCGCCACGCCGGCCGACTGCGCGGACATGCCCCGCTCGACTTCGGAGAAGCCGGCGACGGCGGAGTTCATTTCGTCGATGATTCCCGCGAGATCGCCCGCCACGCGCTGGACGTCCGACGTCCCGCCGCGCATCTCGCGGGTGAAGCGCGCCAT
>JBIIYI010000069.1:0-10064 GCA_044346895.1 Phycisphaerales bacterium | reverse complement strand
CACATCCTTCGGCGGCACGATCTGGATCATGACGTAGAGGTCGCCCGCCGCGCGCCCGTTCGACGCGGGAAAGCCACGACCCGGAATCCGGATCTTCTTGCCGCTCGCCGTGCCTGCCGGAATCTTGAGCGTCACCGTACCGCCCCCGGGGAGCGGCGCGTCCACCGACGCGCCGAGCGTCGCCTCGACGATCGACACGGGAAGGTCGTAGGAGAGATCGCGCTCGTCGCGCGTGATCCACGGATGGTCGGCGATGTGGATGCGCACGACCGCATCGAGCCGCCCCGGCACCGAGGCGAGCGACTCCTCCTCGATACCCGCGGGGATCTCGAGTTCGTGCCGCGTGCCCTCGATCGAGATCGCGTGCCGTCCGCCCTTCAGCACGACCTCGAGCGGAATGTGCACGTCGTACTCCATCCGCTCGCGCGTTCGGGCGCGCTGCGTGCGCCCGGGACGACCGCCGCGGCCGCCGCCGAAGAGGTCGCCGAAGATCGACTCGAAGGTCTGCGTATCCGCGCCGTTCCAGCCGCCGCCCGCCGTGCCGCCTCCGCCGGCGCCAGGCCAGGCTCCGCCGAACGGTCCGCCGGGACCGGATCCGGCGCCCGGTCCGCCTCCCGCCGCTCCGCCGGCGAAGGCATCGGGCGAACCCCCGAGTCGCACGAACTCGTCGTACTGCTTGCGCTTCTCCTCGTCGGAGAGGACCTCGTACGCCTGCTGGATCTCGGCGAACTTCGCGGGCGCGTCCTTCGCCTTGTTGCGATCGGGGTGGTACTGCAGCGCCAGCTTCCGATGCGCGCGCCGGATCTCGTCCGCGCTCGCGGAACGGCCGACGCCGAGGATGTCGTAGAAGTCGCGCGATGCCATGGAGGCCGCGAGTATAGGAAACGCACGCGCCGCATCCGCGTAGGATGCGGCCGATGAAGTGCGAATCGCGCAAGGACGGAGCCGCCACTCTCTCGCTCCCGGTCGTCCCCGCGGGCGCGGGCGGCCACGGCCCCGACGACCATCGTCCGCAGGGCTCGCGCGCCCCGCACTCCCGCATGGGATGGCGGCGCGCGACCGTCCTCGCCGTCATCCAGCTCCTCATGATCGTGCACGTCGTCCAGTGGCTCTGGACCGGATCCACCATCGCGCCGCTCGAACCGAGCGAGTCGATGGAGACCGTCAAGGACGGCATCGTCAACCCGGGCGCGATCCTGTTCGCGGTGCTTCTCCTCTCGACCGCGCTCCTCGGCCGCTGGTTCTGCGGCTGGGGCTGCCACGTCGTCATGCTGCAGGACTTCTGCGGCTACCTCATGAAGAAGGTCGGAATCCGCCCGCGGCTCTTCCGATCGCGGCTCCTCCTGTGGCTGCCGCTCTCGCTCGCGGTCTACATGTTCATCTGGCCGCTCGCGTACCGCTTCGGCATCGCGCCGTTCACGCGTCCCGAGCTCTCGTGGCCAGGCTTCAGCGCGGAGTTCACGACCACCGACTTCTGGGCGACGTTTCCCGGAGTGCTGATGGGCGTTCCGTTCCTCCTCGTCTGCGGGTTCGCGACGGTCTACCTGCTGGGCGCGAAGGGCTACTGCACGTACGGATGTCCGTACGGCGGCTTCTTCGCGCCGCTCGACGAGCTCGCGCCGGTGCGCATCCGCGTCACCGACGCGTGCAGCGGCTGCGGCCACTGCACGGCGGTCTGCACCTCGAACGTGCGCATCCACGAGGAGGTGCGCGACTACCGCATGGTGGTCGACCAGGGCTGCATGAAGTGCCTCGACTGCGTGAGCGCGTGTCCCGAGAACGCGCTGTTCGTCGGAATCGGCAAGCCCGCGTTTCTCGCGAAGTCGGCCGCGCCGCGCAAGGAGCCGCGCTGGGACCTCACGTGGAACGAGGAGATCGCCTTCGGCATCGTCGCGGTGGCGGCCTTCTTCGCCGTGCGCGGTCCGATCGGCGTGCCGCTGCTCTTCGCCTCCGGCATCGCGATCACCGCGACCGCGCTCGCGTGGTTCGCGTATCGCGCGCTCACCGGCCGCGACGCGCGGCTCCATCGCTTCGAACTGCGCCGCGCCGGCCGCATCCGCGCGGCCGGTGGCGCGGTGGTCGCGGCAGCGGCGCTCGCCCTCGGCGGAATCGGCTACGTCGGCGCGCTCAACGGCGCAATGGCGCTCGGCGACTTCGCGAACTCCCGCGTCCGCATGCCGCCCGAAGTCGTGTTCAGCGGGGCGCGCATGCAGCCCGAAACCGCGACGCTCGAGGCGGCCAACCGCGCGAAGGCGCTCTACCGACTCGCGCTGCCCGCGCCGGAGGGCTGGGGCTTCCGCGGCCCGTGGACCCGTCCGCTCGAGTCGAACCTCGTCTGGCTCTCGGCCGTGACGCTCGACTACGCGGAGGCCGAGCGCATCCTGCGCGAGCGGATCGAGCGCGAAGGCGCGATCGAGTACGACGTCGCCGCGCTCGCGCGCGTGATGCGCGGCGATGGGCGTCTTCCCGAGGCGCTCGCATTCTCGCGCGCGCAGTGGGAGGCGCATCCCGAGTGGGAGGGGCTGCGCGAGGAACTCGTGACGTGGCTCCTCGAGGAAGGCCGCCGCGACGAGGCGCTCGCGGTCGCGCGCGGCGCGATCGACAGGAGGCCCGACGATCTGAACGCGATGCGGAGGCTCTCGCTCATCCTCGCCGAGTCCTCCGATCCGCGCGAGGTCGAGGAAGGTCTCGCGCTCATCGACCGCACGCTCGCGATCGCGCCCGACAACGCGTTCGCCCACCGCGCGCGCGCCGCGGCGCTCCGCGGGCTCGGCCGCATCGACGAAGCGAAGGCCGACTACCTCCGTGCGATCGAACTCGCGCCCGAACAGTGGCGGTTCCAGCAGGAGCTTGGCGAGATGCTGATGTCGGCCGACCGCCTGAAGGAAGCGGGTCCCTACCTCAAGAAGGCGGGCGAGCTGCGCGTGAAGGAACTCGGCGGCGGCTGAGGAGGTTGGCGGCGACGGATCGGCGCGGCGAGGGCCGGAACGCGCCACGCGCCGCGCGCGGGTCGGCGCATCGCGCGCCCGGCGCACGTCCGTCGGACGCGATCAGCTCTCCGCTTCGCGGAAGAGCCCGAAGAGTTCGATCGCCGAGGTCGCGTTGTAGGCGCGCTGCCTGAACTCCGGGCTCGTCATGATCTTCGAGATCTTGCCGAGCGCCTGGATGTGATCGTCCTTCTTCTCGGGATTCGAGACGAGCAGGATGATCAGCTCGACCGGCTTCTTGTCGAGCGATCCGAACTCGACCGGCTTCGCGGGCTTTCCGATCGCAAGCACCAGTCCGGGCACGCTCGCGCACTTTCCGTGCGGGATCGCGAGGCCCATGCCGATGCCGGTGGTGCGGATCGTCTCGCGCTCCCACACGGCCTTCTTCACGGCGTCGGGATCGGGACAGAGGCCGTTGGCGGCGAGCAGGTCGACCACCTCGTCGAGGATCGCGTGCTTCTCCGTCGCGGCGAGCGGGACCTTCACGGAACTCGGAGAGAGGATGTCGAGGATGCGCATGCCGCGGTCGCTTTCGCTCCGGGTCCGGCCCGGATGGAAGGGGCAATGGTACCACCGACCGATCGCGCGTTTCTGCGGCTCTTTCCCGGGGAAGCGAGGCGCGGGCGCGCGCCGGGTTCGTTCACGGGGCGGGCTTCACGAGCAGCGCGTGGTACCCGCCGTCGCGGTAGCGGGCCGCGGGCTCGCCGGGAAGTCCGGCGGGCATCACCGAGCGCTCGACCGCGAGCGAGAGCCCGAAGCGCGACGCGAGCCGCTTGACCTGCGCCTCGTTCTCGGCGCGCTCGACGGAGCACGTCGCGTAGATCACGGCGCCGCCCGGGGCGACGAGGCCGATCGCGGGATCCGCGATCCGCTGCTGGAGCTCGATCGCGCTCGCCGTGCGCGCCTTGCTGAAGCGGTAGCGCGCCTCGGGTCGTCGCGCGAGGACGCCCGAGTTCGAGCAGGGGACGTCGAGGAGGAGGAGATCCGCCTGCCCCGCGGCCTCGCGGAACACCGACTGCGGCGACATCGGCCTGATTCCCGGATGGCGGTGGCGGAGTTCCGCGAGCGACGCGAAGCGCGCGTCGTCGGGGTCGGCCGCGAGGATCGTCGCCTGCGGGAAGATCTCGGCGAGCTGCCGGGTCTTCGTGCCGCGTCCCGCGCAGAGGTCGACGATCAGCTTCGGTGCGCGCGGGAGAAGCGGGGCGAGCGCGCCGACCGTCATCGCCGACGTCGGGTCCTGGACGCGCATGTCGCCGCGCGCGGCGAGCAGCGCCGACAGTTCGGCATGCGGTCCGCGCCAGACCCCGAAGCCCGCCTCGTCGTGCGGTTCGATCGTGCCGTTCGGCGGAAGGTCGGAGGCGGCGATCGCGCCCGGAGCCCACGGCGTCACGATGATCGGCGCGTCGCAGAGGTCGTGCAGCGCGATGCGCGTCGCCTCGCGGAAGCCGAACGCGCCGATCCAGTGGAGGATCAGGTCGCGCGCGTGGCTCGTCCGTTCGGAGAGGTTGGCGGCGGCGTCCTCGCTGAAGGCATCGACCGAAAGCCGCAGCGCGGAACCATCGGCGAGCGGCACGATGTTGCGCAGCGTCTGGTCGGCGACGAGGGCCGCCGTCTCGTCGCAGGCGGGAAGGCGCTCGACTACGCTCGCGGCGACCTTGCGCAGGACGGCGTTGACGAGCCCGCCCGCGCCGGGCCGCAGGCGTCGCTTCGTCCATTCGACGCTCGCGTCGACCGCCGCCGCCGCCGGTACGCGGTCGAGCAGCAGGATCTGCGCCGCACCCGCGAGGAGCGCCGCCTGCACGGGCTTCTCGAGGAGCGGCCACTTCTTCGCAAGATGCGGCCGCACGCACGCGATGAGCGTCAGGTAGCGCCGCACGACCGCGTGCTCGATCGCGCGCGCGAGCGCCGCATCGCGCGGATCGACCTCCCGGCTCCGCTCGGAATGCGACGACGATCCCGGTTGCGCGGGATCGGCCGCGGCATGCGTGGAGAAGTCGAGATCCGGAAATCGCATCGCCTGCGCGAGGACGCGCTCGAGCGCGACCGCGCGTGCGGCGTAGCCGACCGGTGCCTCTCGATTCACGCGAGGCTCGGTTCGCGCACGGCCTTCTTCGGAGCGCTGACCGCCTTGCCCGCGCCCTTCTTGAGCGCGGCCGCGATGTCGGTCTTCTCCCAGGAGAACGTGCCCTTGCCCGCCTCGCCCGGTTCACGACCGAAGTGGCCGTGGCTCGAGGTCGAGGAGTAGATCGGGGCGCGCAACTTGAGCATCTCGATCAGGCCGTAGGGCGTCAGGTCGAAGTGCTCGCGGACAAGCGCCGAGAGCACGTCGTCGCCGACCGAGCCCGTGCCCTGCGAGTCGACGAGCACCGAGACGGGCTCCGCCACGCCGATCGCATAGGCGACCTGCACCTCGCAGACGCGCGCGAGCTTCGCGGCGACGATGTTCTTCGCGATGTAGCGCGCCATGTACGCCGCGCTGCGGTCGACCTTCGACGGATCCTTGCCGCTGAAGGCGCCGCCGCCGTGGCGACCGCGACCGCCGTAGGTGTCGACGATGATCTTGCGGCCGGTGAGGCCGCAGTCGCCGTGGGGGCCGCCGATCTCGAACTGTCCCGTCGGGTTGACGTAGACCTTCACGCCGTCGTGCCACCACTTGCCGAGCACCGGCCTGATGATCGCGTCGGTCACGGCCTTCTTGAGCTCGGCCTGCTTCTTCTCGCCGTTCCACTCGGGCGCGTGCTGCGTCGAGAGGACGACCGCGTCGACCTTCTTCGGCTCGAGGCCCTCGTACTCGATCGTGACCTGGCTCTTCGCGTCGGGGCGGATGCCCGAGACGATGCCCTTGCGGCGCACCTCGGCCTGCTTCTCGACGAGGCGGTGCGAGAGGTTGATCGGAAGCGGCATGAGACGATCGGTCTCGTCGCACGCGAAGCCGAACATCATGCCCTGGTCGCCGGCGCCCTGCGCCTTCTTCGACTTGCGCACGACGCCGCGCGCGATGTCGGCCGACTGCTCGTGCAGGAGGTTGATGACGCCGCAGCCCTTGCCGTCGAAGCCCATCGCCGCGTCGTCGTAGCCGATGCGGAGGATCGCGTCGCGCACGGTCTGTTGGACGTCGAACTTCTTCTTCGGGTTGTGGTTGAACTTGATCTCGCCGGCCACGATCGCCTGCGCGGTCGTCACGAGCGTCTCGCAGGCGCAGCGACCCTCGGAGTCGTGGTCGAGGATGAGGTCGAGGACGGCGTCGGAGATCGCGTCGGCGACCTTGTCCGGGTGACCCATCGAGACGCTTTCGGACGTGAAGAGGTGGCGGCGGTTGCTCATGGTGGAGGCGTGTGCTTGGGACTTCCGGCGCGACGCACCGCGTGCGTCCGGGGGCCGGGGAAGGGGCGGACTATATCGAACGCCGCGCCGCACCCGGCTCGTTGCGGCCGCACAGATGGAAAAACCCGCATGGCGGCCGTCGATTCCGGGAACCCGCGGGTGGCCCGCATCGAAGCGGGGGGTACATTCGAACTCCGGGACCGACTTCATGCCGAACGCGAACGAGATCAATCCGAGCCTCCAGACCAGACCGAACCTCCGGGCGGTCTTCGCCTGCGCGGCCACCTTCGGCCTCGTGGCGCTTGGGGCCCTCACGCTGTCCGCCGAGGCGACGCGCCCGGTCGAGCAAGTGGCGGGCGGTCCGGCCGACTTCGCTCCCGTCGCGCCGATCGAGATCCACGGAACCGCCTTCGCCGCGGGTTCGGTGCTCGTGCAGCTCAAGCCGGATTTCCGCAGCGATCGGCTCTCGCCGCGCGCGCTCGCGGAGGCGGGCGTCGTTGGAATCGCGCCGCTCCTCGTCGAGCCGCCGAAGGATGCCGCGACCGCGGCGCGCCTCGGACTCGACCGCTGGTACCGCTGCACGCTCGATCCTCGGAAGGACACCGGCATGGCTCGCGGGCAGCTCGCGCGGCTGCGCGGGGTCGAGCGGGCCGAACTCGACGCCGAGGGAGGGCTCGCCGAGGTTCCGAACGACGCCGACTTCTGGGTGCAGTACGCGTTGCGCAACACGGGTCAGGTCGTCGGAGGCGTCGCGGGCACCGTCGGCGCCGACATCCGCATGACCGAGGCCTGGGAGTACACGCAGGGAAGTCCGGGCATCGTCATCGCGGTGCTCGACTCGGGCGTCGATCCGCATCCGGAACTCGCGGGCCGGATCCTCGCCGGGATCAACGTTCCCGATGGAAACACCGCGACCGCCGACGAGTGCAACCACGGAACGCACGTCGCGGGCATCATCGCGGCGTCGACCGGCAACGGCGTCGGCATCGCGGGCATCGCGCGCACGGCGAGGATCCTCCCCGTCGTCGTGGTGAACGGCTGCAGCGGCTTCGAGTCGAACGTCGCGGCGGGCCTGACGTGGGCGGTCGATCAGGGCGCGCGCATCGTCAACATGAGCCTCCAGTTCAACCTCGGCGGTACGCCGCTTCAGCAGGCCGTTCAGTATGCGCACGCGCAGGGCGCGCTCATCATGGCCGCGACGGGGAACCTGAACACGACGCCGCCCGCGTTTCCTGCGCGCTGGAACGAGACGGTCGCGGTCGCCTCGACCGACAACCGCGACCTCCGCTCGAGCTTCTCGAACTACGGGCCCGAGGTTGACATCTCCGCGCCCGGCACGAACGTCTGGTCGCTCAACTCGGCGATCAGCGGCTACGGCTACGCCCTGAAGAGCGGCACGAGCATGGCCACGCCGCACGTGTCGGGCGTGGCGGCGCTCCTCTGGAGCTACGACCCGAGCCTCACGCGCGACGAGGTGCGCAACTACCTCGTCTCGACGGCGCGCGATCTCGGTGCGCCGGGCACCGACATCTACTACGGAGCCGGGCGTCTCGATGCTGCCGCCGCGCTCGCGGCGGTGCCGCCTCCCTACGTACCCGAGGACCTGAATCAGGACGGCTTCGTGAACGCCGCGGATCTCTCGCTCCTCCTCGCCGCGTGGGGCGCGTGTGCGGATTGCGATGCATGCACCGCCGACATCGACGGCGACTGCCAGGTCGGCGCATCCGATCTCTCGCTCCTCCTCGCCGCGTGGTGACGGTCCGTCGCGGCGAATCGCCCCGGAGACGTCCGCTTCCGACTCGGACGCCACCCGCGTTCCCCGAAACCGTCCCTCCTCCGGCGACTTCGCCCGCCGCCCGCGCTATCCTCGTCGGCCCGATGAACGTGCCGATGGAACTCTCCCGCGTGCTGATCCTCGATTCGGGGTCGGAGCAGTTCATCACGCTCTCCGAGCGCGCCCCTGCGGAGGGCCGCGCGCCGCGCAGCTTCGCCATCAAGATCGGAACGGTCGAGGCGATGGCGATCGAGCGCCGCCTGCGGGGCGTCGCGCCGCCGAGGCCCCAGACGCACGAACTCCTCGAGAGCGTGATCCGCGCGCTCGGCGGAATGCTCGAGCGCGTCGCGATCCACCGCCTCGAGTCGGGGACCTACTACGCGAACCTCGTGATCGTGCGCGACGGCGAGGAGATCGAGGTGGATGCGCGGCCGAGCGACGCGATCGCGCTGTCGGTCGGCTGTCAGATTCCGATCGAGGTCGCGGAGGAGGTCCTCGCCGAGAGCGCCGAGGAACGCCCCGACATCGAGCCGCCGATCGAGGCGGGCGAGGGCGACGATGACGAGTGAGGGGATCGCGGCGGATGCGGGCGGCGCATCGGAGCCGGCGGGTGCGCGGGCCTCGCGCAACGCGCCGCCGGTGCTGCACCCCGCCTGCGGTTTCGCGCTGCCCGCGGACTGGATCACGCTCGGCGAGCCATGCGTCCGCTGCGACCCGCGGCCGGGTCCCCGCGCGTCGTCCGAGCCACCGATCGGCGGCCGCCTGAAGGAGCGCGCCGAGGACTTCATCGTCGAGGAGATCCCGCTCTACGCGCCCTGCGGCGAGGGCGAGCACCTCTACCTCGGCATCCAGAAGACCAACATGCCGCACAGCGAGATGCTGTCGGTCCTCTGCCGGCACTTCCGCGTGGAGGAGTCGGCGATCGGCTTCGCCGGCATGAAGGACCGGGTCGCCGTCACGCAGCAGACGGTGTCGATCCACCTTCCGCAGGATCGTCCGGTCGGCGAGCTGCGGCACGACCGGCTCGGCGTCCTCTGGGCTGTGCGGCACTCGAACAAGCTGCGGCGCGGCCATCTCAAGGGCAACAGGTTCGCGATCCGCGTGCGGGGCGTCGATCCGCTCCTCGTGCGCACGGTCAAGCGCCGGCTCGAGGAACTCGCGCGGACGGGCGTTCCCGACTACTTCGGCGACCAGCGCTTCGGCTACCGCGTCAACGGTCACGTGCTCGGGCTTCTCTACGCGCGCGGATCGTGGCAGGCGTTGCTCGACGAACTGCTCGGCGCACGCGGCACGCCGTTCCCGCCGCACCAGCTCGCGCAGCGCGAGGCGTACGAGAAGGGACTCTTCGAGGACGGCGCGCGCCACTGGAAGATGCACGACCCGGCCGAACTCGTCGCGATGCGCGCACTTGCGCGCGGGCGAGACGCGGCGGGTGCGGTGCGAGCGATTCCGGCGCACATCAAGAGCTTCTGGATGAGCGCGCTGCAGGGGGCGGTCTACAACGCCACGCTCGCGGCGCGCATCCGCGATCGGACGTACGCGACCATCCTTCCCGGCGACGTGGCGATGCTCGCGGGGACGGCGAGCGTGTTCTCGGTTCCGTCGGACATCGGCGCGGACGACCTCGCGCGCGAGCGTTCGCGATGCGACGAAGGCGAGATTTCGCCCACCGGCCCGATCCACGGCCCCTCGATGGTCGCCGCGACGGGTGAGGCGCTGGGGTACGAGCACGAGGCGCTCGCGATCGTCGGCGCCGACGAAGGTCTCTTCGCGCCGCCGGCGCTCGAACCGCTCGGCGCGCGCCGGCCGTTCCGCGTGCCGGTGTCGAACTGGGAGATCGATGCCGGAGTCGATCTGCACGGGGCGTACATCCGCCTCGCGTTCGACCTGCCGAAGGGCGCGTTCGCGACGGTGCTGTGCCGGGAGTTGTTCGGCGTGGGCGTCGGCGACGCGTGATGCCGATCGGTGCCAAGCACGTG
>JBIIYI010000455.1:0-2821 GCA_044346895.1 Phycisphaerales bacterium | reverse complement strand
CCTGCTACCTGAGTCTTCGCGGATCAGGATCCGCCGGCTGCTGAGACGCCAGCCGCCGAGTGCCACAGCAGATGCCACGACGGAAGCCACGACGGAAGCCACGAAGCAGGCGCCGCCACCCGCGTGAGGCGCGTCCCGTCAGGCGCGTCCCGTGAGGCGCGTCCGGTGGGAGTGCGTCACGTGGGAGGCGCGTCTTGTGGAAGCGCGCGCGACGCGGGCGTGACAACGCCACCGAGCGCGACCTGACCCGTCGGATGCAGGACGTCGGGTCTCCCGAATGGTGTTTGGAACGGTATCTTCGTCCGTCCGCCCGGCCCTCCGCCCGGCGTTCCACACGGGTCCGGGGCGCAGCCTCACGACGATGGACGCGCAGGCGCATGCGTCGGCTCCCCGTGCGGTCCTCCCACGTTCCCGCGCGAGTTCCAACATGCATACCGAGCGGGACGAGCCCGACCACTCCACGCCATCCGTCGTCTCGCCCGCGCGAGAGGCACGCGCTGCGTCCGACGACAAGCTCGACCCCGTCGATCGCGCGTTCCTCGCGCAGCGCTTCGCCGGCGGCCCGCTCATCTTCGGGGCGCTCTCGATCGCGACGAGCTTCTGCATCCTGGGCCTCGTGCCCGCGACCCTCGGATTGCGCGCAGGCATCGATCTCTGGCGCGCGGGCTGCCGTCGCGGCGTGGTGCTTGCCGGAATCGCAACCAGCGCCGTCGGCATCGTGGCGAGCGTGATCGCTGCGCTGCTCTGGGGCGCGCTCCTCGCCGGAATCCTGCTTGGCCGCGACGCGATGCGCGAGACCGAGCGCTGGCGCGGGATCACGCTGTCCGCCGCCACGTTCGACGCATGGCATCCGGACGGCGCCGCGTCGGTCGCGATCCCTCCGGCCGACCCCGGCTGCGAGCGGCTCGCGCTCCTCTTCATCGCCACCGATCCGTCGGCAGATCCGCGCGTGACGACCGACGCGATCGCCACCGCGGCCCGCGTGGCCGAACGGCATCCGACGTGCCAGCTCGCGGTCGTCGAGCCCTTCGCGACCACCGACGAGGCGCAGACCTCGGTGATCGCAAGCGGCGCGCGATGCGCCGTCCTCCATGCGCCGCTCGCGCTCCCGGCGCCGCTCGGATCCGTCGCAGCGTTTCCCACCATCGTCCTCATCGACCGTGCGGGAAAGATCGAGTTCGCGCTCGTCGGCGCGCGCGGCGAGGATGAACTCGACCGGCTGTTCTCAGGCGAGGCGGCACGACTCGCAGACGAGCGTGAACGCAGCCTTGCCGCATCCTCGGGTGCGAAGGAGCGTCGTTGAACCGCATCGCCGCCGGATCCTCGCGGGCACGACGCATCGAGCGCACTGCGCGGGGAATCCGCTGATGGCGCGCGCACCGCGCGTCCCGAGGGTCGCGGTCGGACATCCCGGCCCGATCGTCGGGATCGACGTCGAGACCGCGTCGAGTTCGCACGGCGCCGTCTGCGCGCTCGGCGTCGCGATCGTCTGGCGAGGGCAGGTCGCGCATGAACGGCACTGGTACCTCGATCCAGGCGTCCGCTTCGACCCGCGCTTCATCGGCATCCACGGGATCACGCCCGAGCGCGTGCGCGGCGAGCCGCGTCTCGCGGACGTCTGGACGCACGTCATCGGCTTCATCGACGGTGCCGTCGCGGAGACGCGGGAACCGACGCTCTTCGCGGAAGCATCCGCCGGCGACGTCGGCGACCCGCCGCCGCTCTACGTGGCGCACAACGCGCCCTTCGACCGCATGCAGATCGAGCGCGCGCTCGACGCGCCGCTTCCCTTCCGCGTCGCATGCACGGTGGCGATGTCGCGCCGGGCGTTCCCGCGGCTCGAGCGACACAACCTCGCGACCGTGTCGGCGCATCTACGCATTCCACTGAGGCACCACGACGCGCTGAGCGACGCGCGCGCGTGCGCGCTCATCGCCGCCCGCTGCATCGCCGCGGGTTCCGGCGCGTGACGCGCTTCCAGCGCGACGAACGCGCCGCGCGGTCAGCGCTCGTGCGTGCGGCTCGGCGAGTGCGCGCAGCCGGGACCGAGCGAAGCGCCTCCGCACCAGCGGCACTTCGCGCCCGGTCCGTGACGATGACGTTTCGACGGAGCGTGCGCGCATCCGGGCCCGTAGGACGAAGTCCCGCAGTACTCGCAGCGCGATGCGTCGCCCGAATGCTCGTGCGTGCGATTGGGGCTACTCGGGCAGCCGGGGCCATACGAGGTCGAGTTGCAGTAGCGGCAGCGCGTGGACATGCGGCGAAGATCGGTCAGATCCGGTCGCCGACCGCAGCGCGCACGAGGAAGTGCAGGAGGGACGAGTGGCGCGCGACCTCGGCGCTCGCGCGCGGGCTCCACGTCGCGTCGAGGATCACGTCCCCGTCGGGGTTCGGCACCGGCCCGTCGGAGGACGCAAGCCGGATGTCGATCTCCTCCGGCTCGGCGTGCAGCCGCCAGCCGCCGATGGCGTCGTCCGCGACCGCACCCTCGTGCAGGAAGATGGTCACGTCGACTTCCGGAAGCCGGACGGCACGGAATCGCCGGGCAAGCGCGCGGAAGACGCCCCCTGCATGCGCGGGGATCCGAGCGGCCGCCAGGGACTCCGCGGTCGCGGGCTCGCCGGTCAGCACGCCCTTTGCAAGCAGTTTCTCGAACGCGCGCTCGACGTCGGTCAACGGCGGCTCATCGAAGGACGCGTAGTGCACTTCCGCTTCCGCCTCCCCGTCCACCTTCCCGTCCGCCTTCCCATCCGCCTTCCCATCCGCCTCCCCGTCGACCCGGTCGCGCGCCGAATCCTGCAGCGCGATCTGTCCGCCGTTG
>JBIIYI010000454.1:0-2826 GCA_044346895.1 Phycisphaerales bacterium | reverse complement strand
GATGGAGTCGTGAGTTGAGCGCTCGCGACTCGCTTCGCTTTCGCTCGCTCTGGCCGGCTCCCCTCGGAGTGAATCCTCGGGGGCCGAGATAAGAAGCCGCCGCGGCCGCGAGCGCGAAATCCAACGCTCGCCAGCGCCCGCCTCGCCGCCTCACCCGCCGCCGGGGCCCTTGCCGCCGGGCTTCGTCATGCTGGTCGCGTCGAGCAGCTTCGACAGCAGCTTCGGCTCGACGAGCTTGTTGCGCAGCACGTACTCGCGCACCGTCTCGCCCGTCTTGAACGCCTCCTTCGCGACCTTCGCGGCGTTGTCGTAGCCGATCACGGGCGCGAGCGACGTGCACATCATCAGGCTCTTCTCGACCGTGCCCGTCGCCTCGGCCGCGTTGACCTCGAGCCCGTCGAGGCACTTGTCGCAGAACATGTGGCTCGCGTTCGAAAGCAGTTCGATCGACTCGCACAGGCGCTCGGCGATCACGGGCATCGCGACATTGAGTTCGAGCAACGATCCGATGCCGCCGAGGCCACCCATCGTGATCGCGGCGTCATTGCCGACGACTTGGCACGCCACCATCATCACGCTCTCGCAGATGACGGGGTTGACCTTGCCCGGCATGATCGACGAACCCGGCTGCGTCGCGGGCAGCGACAGTTCGAAGAGACCGCAGCGCGGACCGGAGCCGAGCCAGCGGATGTCGTTCGCGATCTTCGTGAGGCTGACCGCGATCGTCTTGAGGTGCGCATGCGCCTCGACCACGCAGTCGCGCGTCGCCTGCGCCTCGAAGTGGTTCGCCGCCTCGGTGAACTTCACGCCGGTGGCACCCGTCAGCTTCGCGCAGACCGTGCGACCGAACTTCAGATGCGCATTGATCCCCGTTCCGACCGCGGTGCCGCCGATCGGCATGTTCGACGCGAGCGCCGCGCATGCGGCCTTCGCGCGCGTCACCGAGTACCGCGCCGCCGCCGCGTAGCCGCCGAACTCCTGCCCGAGCCGGATCGGCGTCGCGTCCATCAGGTGCGTGCGGCCGATCTTGACGATCTTGTCCCACTCCTTCGCCTTCTTCTCGAGCGCCTCGGCAAGCCGCTCGAGCGCGGGCACGAGATCCCGCGCGATGCGCAGCGCGCCGGCGATCTGCATGCTCGACGGATAGGTGTCGTTCGAGCTCTGTCCGTAGTTCACGTGGTCGTTCGGGTGGACGGGGTCCTTCGAACCGATCGCCTTGCCCGCGCGCTGGCTCGCGACGTTCGCGACGACCTCGTTCACGTTCATGTTGGTCGAGGTGCCCGAGCCCGTCTGGAAGACGTCGATCGGGAAGTGGCGCATGCGGGGATGCGGCATGCCGAACGGCGCGGGAACCGCGAAATCCGCAAGCAGCGCGTCGCACGCCGCCACGATCGCGGCGGCCTTGTCCTTCGCGAGTTCGCCGAGCTCGGCGTTCGCCTCCGCGCAGCACTTCTTGAGCAGGATGTGCGCCTCGATCTGCGCCTGCGGGACCGGCCGGAACGAGACCGGGAAGTTGAGCACCGCGCGCTGCGTGGTCGCTCCGTAGAGGGCGTCCCCGGGTACGAACATCTCGCCCATCGAGTCCGTCTCGCGACGCAGGTCGGCGGAGGCGGAAGACGACTTCCCGGCGACGGGCGTGGTCGTCGAGGCGCGCGTCGACTTCGTTTCGGACTTCGTGCCGGACTTCGTGCCGGACTTCGTGCCGGACTTCGTGCCGGACTTCTGGGCGGACTTGTTCGCGGGCTTCGTGCTGGGAGCGGCTCGGGTCGGCATGGATTCCTCGTGGTCCGGCAACGCCGGGCTTCGTGGCGAAGGGAGGAACTATAACGCGCGGCGATCGCCGCCTTGCCGCGGAGATTGCGTGGATTCCCCTCGTCGAAGGGCCGCGCAACGCGTATCTTTGGCGCACCCCGATGGCCGACGCACGAAAGGGCGAACACCATGCGAACCGGGCGCGCGAGATGCTGCGCCAGGGACGTCTCGTCGACGCCGAGCGCGAGCTGCGCGCGGCGGTCGCCAGCGATCCGACCCGCGGTGACTGGATGCTGAACCTCGGCTGGACGCTCGAGGCGATCGGCAAGCTCGACGAAGCGCTGCAGCTCTACCGCCAGTCGTGCTCGCTGCTCCCGACCGCGCGCGATCCGCGTCTTGCCGAGGGGCTCGTGCTCGCCAAGCTCGCGCGGCACGAGGAGGCTGCCACCGCCTTCGAGTCGACCCTCAAGGTCGATCCGAAGTGCGAGACAGCGGTCTCGATGCTCATCCGGTCGCTGGCGCTCGCAGGCCGGCACGAGGAGGCCGAGACGGCCTACTACCTCGCGCTCCACTCGATCGAGCGGCCGGCGACTTCGCATCTCGAGATCGCGCGCAGCCTGCTCGCCCGCGGCGACCTGAAGCGCGCCGAGCACTGCTATCGCCGCGCCGTGGCGGAAGGACCGTCCCTCGCGGGCGCACGCATCGAGCTCGCGCGCGTCCTCGCGCTCGCGGGACGGCTCGACGACACCGCCCCGCTGCTCGCCGAGGAGTTCCGACGCGGCGGCGTGCCGTCGCCGCTCGCCCTCGAGGGCGTGCGCATCCATCTCGCCGCCGGACGCACCGCGGAAGCCGGCCAGATCCTCGATCAACTCGCACGGACCGAGCCCTCGAATCCGCGGCTCCACCTGCTCCTCGCCCGCGCGATGCGTCGCCGCGGCGATCTCGTGCGCGCCGCGCGGCACGTCGAGATCGGCGCGAAGCTCTCGAGCGACGTCCCCGGCCTCGCCTACGAGGCCGCGCTGCTCGGCCTCCTGCGCGGCGAGCGCACGACGGCCCGCGA
The DNA here is from genome assembly GCA_044346895.1 of Phycisphaerales bacterium. Classification (GTDB taxonomy): domain Bacteria; phylum Planctomycetota; class Phycisphaerae; order Phycisphaerales; family SM1A02; genus QWPT01. Next base: position 14 of record JBIIYI010000454.1, on the reverse strand, counting down.
TGTCCTCGCGAAGG
>JBIIYI010000453.1:0-2829 GCA_044346895.1 Phycisphaerales bacterium | reverse complement strand
GGGCCCGACGCGTGGAATCGGCCGCAGTGATGGCGAGGTGCCTGACTCATCGGAGGAAGACGAACTCCTTGGCCGAGAAGAGCGCGTGCGCGAGCGCGGCGAACGCCGCCTGCTCGCAGCGCGCGGGATCGGCGACCGCCGCACGCTCACCCTCGAGGAACGCGCGTGCGAGCGCGCGCTCATCCTCGCGCGGCGCCCGTGCGAAGGCCGCGAACCACATCGACTCGACGCGCGCGGCATCGTCGCGTCCGTCGGCGGCGAGCCGCTCGCCCCACAGCCGCGCGAACTCCCGCACCATGTCGTTGTTGAGGAGGGCGAGCGCCTGCGCGGGCACGTTGGACACGTGCCGCTTCCCGCACGTGGTCGCCGGCGGCGGCTGGTCGAACGCCTGCAGGAACGGATCGAGGAAGTTCCGGTTCACCGAGATGTAGACGCTGCGCCGTCCGGCGCCGTCGATCGGCCCCGAGACGCCCGGGCGCCCGCGCCCCTGCATGTGCTCGGTCAGATGCACGGGCACGCTCGGCCCGCCGATCGTCGCATCGAGCCGGCCGGACGCGACGAGCATCGCGTCGCGGATCGCCTCGGCGTCGAGGCGGCGGGCCGCGAGCGGCGCCCACGCGGCGGGCGGGATCTCGTCGTCGGAAGGCAGCGCGCGGTAGGCGCGGGAGAGCACGATCTCGCGGATGAGCGGCTTCAGGCTGCCCCCGCGGGCGAGCTTGCGCGCGAGGTGATCGAGAAGGCCCACCGACCACGGCGAAGCGCCGAGCTGGCCGAAGTCGTCCGGCGTCTCGACGATCCCGCGGCCGAAGAGCTTGAGCCAGACGCGATTCGCGGTCGTGCGCCAGAGGTAGGGCTGCTCGGGATCCGTGATCGACCGCGCGAGGTCGAGACGTCCGCTGCCCTCGATCGAGCCCGGCGACGCGAGGAACGACAGCCGCGCGCGCGGCGCGGGCTCACCGTACGCGCGCGGCGAACCACGCACGTGCACCGGCTCATCCGCCACGCCCGAATCCTCGGCGACGAGGGCGCGCACGGGCGCGGGAAGCGTGACGAGCGCGTCGCGCGCATCGCGCGCCTCGATCGCGAGCGCGCGCAGGCGCTCGTCCTCGAGCATCGCGCCATCCGCGACGACGACGGCGCCGTCGCCATCGATGGCCGCGAAATCGGGCGGCGCGGAGACGTCGCTCGTCGCGATCGCATCGACCTCGACCCAGCCGTCGCCGTCGTCGATCAGCTCGACGTAGGCCCGTTCGCCCTGGAAGCGCGTCACGTCGAAGGTCTCGACGCGCCACGGCCACGCGCGCGGGTCGCGCGCCGCATCCTCGGGCGACGCATCCGGCGTGCGTCGGCGCATGCCCTCGAAGAGCAGCCCGTTGCGGTCGTCGAGCCAGTAGTTGTCGATGATGAGCCGCATCCAGACGGCCGGGCCGCGCAGCCGGACGTGCACGAACTTCCGATCGAGCGCGAACGACGGCGAGCGCGCGCTTCCGACGAGCCTCGCGTCGATGCGCGCGCTGTCGATCGTGCCGATCTCCGCCGGACGCAGGCGATCGTCGGCGGCGAGCGCGAACGGCGCGCCGCTCGCGCGGAAGGCGCTGCCCGAGGCCGACCACCCTCCCGCGCCGACCGGCCCGATGCGCTCGGCGCGGTCGACGAGCGCGACTCCCTCGACCGGCGCGATGTCCTTCGTCGGAGCCGCGGCGGCGCCCGTCGTCCGCGCGGCCTCCTCGAGCGCGGCGCGGGCCTTCGCCTCGAGGAGCGGCGTGTTCGGATCGACGTCGAGGAAGGCCTCGACGCGCCGCGTGTTGCGCGCAACGCCGGCGAGCGCGTAGTAGTCGCGCGCCGGGACCGGATCGAACTTGTGGTCGTGGCAGCGCGCGCATGCGATCGAGAGCGAGAGGAACGAGCGCCCCGCGACGTCGATCGCGCCGGCGATCCGGTCGGCCTCGTCGACGCGCACGTCGACGGGCGCATGCGTGGCCGGACCGAGGAGCCACCATGCGGTGCCGATCGGCGCGACGTTCGGCAGCCCGAGGCCGGCGCGCGGCTCGACGAGATCGCCCGCGAGCTGCTCGGTCACGAAGCGACCGAGCGGAACGTCCGCGTTCAGCGCCTCGACGACGTAGTCGCGGTAGCGCCACGCGTGAGGGATCTCGTAGTCGAACTCGTGCGCGAGCGTCTCGGCGTAGCGGGCGAGATCGAGCCAGTGCCGTCCCCACCGCTCGCCGAAGGCCGGGCTCGCGAGCCGCGCGTCGACGAAGGCCGCGAAGCGCGCGTCGCTCGGGTCCGCGGCGAACGCGCGGATCTCCGCTTCGGTCGGCGGGAGCCCAACGAGGTCGAAGCTCGCGCGGCGAAGGAGTGCCTCCGGCGCGGCGTCGGCGGCGGGCGCCGGAAGTCCGGCGCGTTCGCGCGTCGCGAGCGCGAAGCGATCGATGTCGCCGCGGGGCCACGCGTCGTCGCGCACGACCGGGACCGACGGGTTCGAGAGCGGCCGGAAGGCCCACGGCGCCGTGTACTCGGCGCCGGACTCGATCCAGCGGCGCATCGCGTCGACCTCCTCCGTCGTCAGCGGCTCGTGACCTTCCGGCGGCATGCGATCGTCGAGGTCGGTCGCCGCCACGCGGTCGAGGAGCACGCTGCGTCCGGGGTCGCCCGGCGCGATCGCGCGCCCTCCATCCTCGAGTTCCGCCGTCGCGCCCGCGAAGGTGTCGAGCCGGAGGCCGGCCTTGCGAGATTCGGCGTCGGGACCATGGCACGAGAAGCACCGCGCGGCGAGTACCGGCCGGATCTCGCGGTCGAAGTCGGGGGCGGCGGCAGCGACCCGAGCAC
>JBIIYI010000068.1:0-10116 GCA_044346895.1 Phycisphaerales bacterium | reverse complement strand
TGACTCAGGCACGACCGACTCAGGCACGACCGACTCAGGCACGACCGACTCAGTCACGACCGACCCAGCCGCCACCGACCCAGCCACGACCGACCCCACCCGCACCGACTCCACCTCCATCATGTACTCGCGCTCCGGCTACAACGTCACTCCCTATTCCCGCGAGCAGGTCGCGGAGCTCGCCAAGAAGCTCTCGCCCGAGGCCTACCGCATCACGCAGAACTCGGGCACCGAGCCCGCCTTCTGCGGGACGCTCCTCGACAACAAGAAGGACGGCACGTACTGCTGCGTCGTCTGCGGCCTGCCGCTCTTCTCAAGCGCGCACAAGTTCAACTCGGGGACGGGCTGGCCGAGCTTCTTCCAGCCCTTCGACATCGCCCACGTCGCCGCGCGCGAGGACAACTCGCACGGCATGCAGCGCGTCGAGATCAACTGCGCGCGCTGCAACGCGCACCTCGGCCACGTCTTCGACGACGGTCCGCGCCCGACGGGCCTCCGCTTCTGCCTCAACGGCGCCGCGCTCGTCTTCCACGACAAGGGCCAGCCGCTCCCGCCCGAATCGCAGCCCGTGAAGAGCGAGACCGCCTACTTCGCGGGCGGCTGCTTCTGGGGCATCGAGCACTACTTCCAGCAGGCGCCGGGCGTCATCAGCGCCGAAAGCGGCTACATGCAGGGTTCGAAGGACGCCCCGACCTACAACGACGTCTGCACGCAGGACGAACTCCCGGCGCTCTCGCGTCCGGCGGGGTTCAAGGGCCATGCCGAGGCGGTCAAGGTGGTGTTCGACCCGACGTGCATCACGTTCCGCCAGCTTCTCGAGGGCTTCTTCGAGATGCACGATCCGACGCAGCTCAACCGTCAGGGTCCCGACTACGGCACCCAGTACCGATCGGGCATCTACACCGTCGGCGCCGAGCAGGACGCCGAGGCGCGGAAGTACGTCGCCGAACTCTCCGCGCTCGCTCTCTTCAAGGGCCGGAAGATCGTGACGGAGATCGAGCCTGCGAAGACCTTCTTTCCCGCCGAGACCTACCACCAGGACTATCTCGAGAAGAACCCCACCCGAGGCTGCCACATCGGCAAGCCGTGGTGGCTGACGAAGAAGGCGCCTGCAGCGGGCGGCTCCGCCGTCGGAGCGGGCGGCACGACGCCATCGGAAGCTCGTTGAGCACGGCCCGCCCTTGACGCCCGCTCCCCGCCGTGCACGTCGACGCCTGACCCCGGTGCGCATCGCGCTCGCGGTGGCGTTCGCCGTCGTCGCGTGGCGGGGCTACGCGCGCCTCGCCGACAACCCCGCCGGCCTGCCGGCGCCCGACGACGGCAGCCGCGCGAACCGCGAGTACTTCGTCGGAATGGCGATGGGTTCGTCGGTCACGATCACGATCGATGCCGACGATCCCGCGCGGGCGAAGGTCGCCGCGCGCGCGGCGCTCGTCGAACTGGAGCGGCTCGACGCGATGCTCTCCGACTGGAAGGAATCGAGCGATCTGACGAAGTTCAACCGATCGGATGCCGTCGATGCGGAGGTCCCCGCCGATTTCGCGCGCCTGCTCGCACGCGCGCTCGAGGTCGCACGAGACACGGACGGTCGCTTCGACCCCACGGTCGCGCCGGTTGTGGCGCTCTGGCGCGCGTCGCGCGCGTCGCGCGCCCTTCCCACGGAATCGGAGGTCTTGGGCGCCCTCGCGCGCTGCGGCTGGACGCGCGTCAGTGTGCACGAGCACCGAGTCACGCGCGACTCCGCGGACATGCATCTCGACTTCGGCGGCATCGGCAAGGGCTTCGGTGCGATCGCCGCGCTCGAGATCCTGCGGGCGAACGGCTGCCCCCGCGCGATCGTGGCCGTCGCGGGCGATATCGCCGTGGGTGAGCCTCCGCGCGGCGAGGCCGGATGGAAGATCGACATCGAGAGCGCCACGAAGCCCGAGCGCATCGTGGTGGCGCGCTGCGCCGTCTCGACCTCGGGCGCGACCGAGCAGTTCGTCGAGATCGCCGGCACGCGCTACGCCCACATCGTCGATCTGCGCACCGGGCTCGGTGCGATCGATGCCGCGCGCGCCACGGTGATCGGACCGCTCGACGCGGCGGTCGACGCGCTCGGGACGGCACTCGCGCTGACGGAGGACGACGCGGAAGTCGACGCCGTCCTCACACGCTTTCCCGAGTACGGAGCGCGCATCGAGCGCGGCTCGGGCGACGACGCGCGCGTGACCTATCACGGCACGTGGAAGCGCTGAGATCGGCGCCAGGCGCACGGGTGGGTCGCCCTGAACGAAGTTCACGACGACCGCCGGTGCGACCGCCGTCGCGGCCGCCCACGACGCCCGCGCGTTCAACGCCACATCAATGCAGCTTCGTGCGGCCCGGCACGGCGATCGGCGCCTGGTCGCGCGGCCCGAACTCGACCGCGTCCGGCATCAGCACCTCGGTCGAGTTCATCGCCTGCTCCCAGGTGACGTCCTTGCCGGTGTACGCGGCCATGCGGCCCATGATCGCGCAGAGCGTGCTCTTCGCCACCTGCTCCGCCTCGTTGAGCGGGGTGTCGTTCAGGATCGCGTTCTGGAGATCGATGTGCTCCTGCGTGTACGGATCGCGCTGCTTTCCGCCGAACTTCCACGCGTTCTTCCCGGTCAGCTCCGCGTAGCCCGAGCGCAGGGTCGCCGTTCCGTCGGTGCCGAGGAAGATCTCCTCGACCTTGCCGTCGGTTCCGTCCTGCTGGCGGCACATCGAGAAGACGAAGCGATCGCCGGGATAGAGGAACTCGAGGCCGAAGTGGTCGAAGATGTGGCCGAAGCGATCGTCGGTGCGGGCCTGCCGTCCGCCGACGCCGCGCACGAGGATCGGATCGGCGCCCATGACCCACTGCATCACGTCGAGCTGGTGCACGTGCTGCTCGACGATGTGGTCGCCCGAGAGCCACGAGTGGTAGAGCCAGTTGCGCACCTGGTTCTCGACCGCGGTGCGGTCCGCCTGCGCGTCGACGTGCCACAGGCTGCCCATGTTCCAGTAGACGCGGCCGGCCATCACGCGGCCGATGTCGCCCTTCTGGATGCGCTCGACCGCCTCGAGGTAGCAGCCTTCGTGGCGGCGCTGCGTGCCCGCGGCCATCTTGAGCTTCTTGGCGCGCGACTCGGCCGCCGACTCGATGAAGCTGCGCACGCCCGGACCATCGACGGCGACCGGCTTCTCCGCGAAGACGTGCTTGCCCGCCTTCGTCGCCTCCTTGAAGTGGATCGGACGGAATCCGGGCGGCGTGGCGAGGATCACGATGTCGGCGTCGGTCGCGCAGACCTTCTTGTACGCGTCGAAACCGCTGAAGAGGCGGTCGCTCGAGACGGCGGTCATGCCGTTCTCGGTGAGCGCGTTGTTGGCGGCCGTCACGCGCTCGGGGAAGAGATCGCCGAGCGCGACGACCTCGATCTTCGCGCCGGAGGTCTTGCCCGCGTTGATCGCGTTGAACATCGCGCCGGTCCCGCGGCCTCCGCAGCCGATGACAGCGATCTTGAGGACGCGCTCGCGTCCGAGATGCGCGAACGCGCGCGAACTTCCGAGGAGGATCGGGGAGGCAGCGGCTGCTGCGACGAAGCTGCGACGGTCGAAGTTCATCGTTGGTTCCTTAGGGCGCCGGGCGCCGAGTGCATTCGCTTCATTCGCCGCACGCGCGCGACGCGGGTCATTCCTTCTCGCAGACGACGCGGAAGCCGACGAAGCCTCCGCTCGAGTACCACCACTTGCTCTTCGGGAACTGCGGGTCGATCTCGTTCCACTCGACCGGCTTGCACGGCTGGAAGACGCCGCAGCCGAGGTCCGCCATCGAATCGAGGTACGAGCCGCCCGCCACGGACCCGAGCTTCTCGCCCGTGTTCACCCACTCGCAGGCGTTCCCGAAGAGATCGAAGAGACCAAGCTTGTCCGCCTTCTTCGACGCGAGCTTGTGCGTCTTCTCACCGGCGTTTTCCCGTGTCCAGGCGTAGTCGCCGCAGTTCTTCGGATCGATCCCCGACTGCTCGCAGAGCGCCTTCCACTCGTCGCCCGTCGGGATGCGGTACGTCCGGCCCGTCTTCGCCGAGAGCCACTCGCAGAACTGCACGCAGCTGAGGTAGCTCGGCGAGATCACCGGGAACCCGACGTGGCCGAACTCGCGGTCCATGCCGATGTAGGGCTTCGTCGGCTTGGTGACGGCGTCGGCCTTGTCGTTCGACTTGCCCTCGGCCTTGTCGGAGCCGTACACGAAGACATCGAAGAGTTCCCACGGGATCTCGGTGGTCGAGACGAACAGCGTCTTCCCGTCGGGTGCCTTGAAAGGCACGAGTTCGATCTCGAACGTCGAGCCCTCGACGATCTGACGGAAGCCAGTTTGACGGAAGCCGGCGGCGGCGGTCGACGACGCGCCCGCGGCGGCGCTGGATGCATCGGCCGCCTGCTTCGCGGATTCGTCCTCGCGCGCCGCGCCGACGAACAGCGCCGCTGCGGCGAGCATTCCAAGAGAAAGGGCGGCCTGCCTGCGCAAGCCGCCCTGCTGGGACTGTGTCGTGGTTCGGTTCCGGACTTCGTTCGCGCGCATCGTGCTGCGATTATGCCGCAGCCGCAGCGCGCGATCAACCCGTCAGCCGTTCCAGTTCGAGATCAGGATCGAGAGGTCGACCGCATCGACGATCCCGTCGCCGTTGATGTCGGCCGCTCCCGACGTGGCGCCCCACGCGCTGAGGAGACCCGCGAGGTCGCCCGCGTTCACGAGGCCGTCGCCGTTCAGGTCGCCCGGGATGGACGCCGTGCAGTCGACGTTGACGACCTTGAAGTCGTCGACGCCCGCCTCGACGAGCGAGCCGGTGGCGAGATCGCGCGCCACGAACCGCACGCGGACGTTCGCCGTCGGCGTGACGAAGTCGCGCACGCGCCAGGAACGCTTGGTCCACGCGCTGTTGTTGGTGGCGACATCCTCGAGGAGCACCCACGAGGTTCCACCGTTGTTGGTGATCTCGACGGGCATCGAGTCGGCGTTCGGCGCGCCGCCGAGGTTGTTCGAATACCAGTACCAGTATTCGATCGTCGGCTCGTCCATCTGCGACATGTCGAAGACGGGCGAAAGGAGCGTGGTCGTTCCGCCGTCGACGTCGGCGGCGCCCGCGGCTCCGCCAGCGGTGCCCTGTCCGGTCACCCAGCACACGGCACCCGTGGTCGAGTGGTCGTCCTCGGGCTGCGCCGTCGTTCCGACGGGATCGACGCGCACCCACTGTCCGCTGGTCGCGGTGTCGCCCGCGACTCCGCCGGTCCAGCCGGACGCCGACTCGAAGTTGTGGTCGACGGCGGTCGCCACCGAGACGGCGGAGAATGCCGAGCGCGGATTGTCCGACGAGAGCTCTCCCGACGTGTTCTCGATCTCGAACAGGTACGAAACCGTGGACGTGCAGGGCGTCGCGGGGAACGTTCCGCGGTAACTGTTTCCGCCAAGCGCGACGAGAGGCACGGTCGTGGTGGTCGTGCCGACGGTGACCTTCATGCGCGCCGTCGACGCATTGAGGGTCTGACCCTGGCCGGGCGCGATGGTCACGTCGACCGTGGTGCCGCCCGCGGGAATGACGGTGGCCGGCGCGTTGGCGACGTTGAACGACGCCACCGGACCCCCGATGGTCCAGACGAATAGCCCGCGCTCGAGGTCGCTCCCGATGATCGATCCGCTCGGGAAGTACGGCCAGACGTTCCAGAGACCGTTGAAGTTGGCCGCGTCGGAACCCGGATACGTGTCGAAGTAGGCGATCTCCGGCGGCGCCGTGCGGCTGACGCTGAGGTCGAACACACGCAGGCCAGCCCGGTAGTTGGCCTCGAAGAGCAGGTTGCCCTTCACGTACATGTTGTGACCGATGGCCGGATTGCCGTTGTTGAAGGCGTTGACGAAGAGAGGCGCCGAGAGGTTCTGCACGTCGACGACGATCGTCGTCGTGACCGAGACGGTGTCACCCTCATCGAGTTCGTCGTTGATGTACATGTACCGGCGCTCCTCATCGAGCCATCCCTGATGGCAGAAGCGGGCGCCGGGGTAGGTTACGAAGCCGAGCTGGACCGGCGCGGCCTTGTTCGTCACGTCGACGATGTACAGGCCGGTGTTCGCGTAGCCGCCGTTGCCGCCACCGAAGCAGAAGGCGATCTGCTTTCCGGCGTAGAGGCCAGTCGTATAGGTCACGACCTGCGCTTCGTGGATGTAGATGTTCGACCACTGGCCGACATACGTCGGGTTCGCCGGATCGGCCAGGCTGTACATGCGCAGGCCGTTCGAGCCGCCACCGGCGCGGTAGAGGAATCCGCTGATGTTGTCGACGGCGAGCGTGTGGGTGGCGGCGGTGGTGGTGGTCGGCGCGGTCACCGTGTTCACCACGGGGGCCGAACCGTTGTTGATGCCGACGAGGCTGATGACCTGGATGCCGCTTCCACCTTCACTCGCGGCGTAGCAGTAGCGGCTGTGCGTGCGCACATCGCGCCAGAGGCTCGGCGGACCTGCGACGAACGCCTTGAGCTGCGCGTTGCCGGGAACGGTGATGTCGACGATCGCGGTGCCGTCGTAGAGTCCGATGATCGCGAACTCCTTCCCGTCCGGGCCCACGTATCCCCAGCAGCTGTTGCCGTTCTGGGCACCCGTCGAGAGCGTGTTGAGCGGGAGCCAGCTCTTCAGCACGAGGCCGTTCGAATCGAACGTACCGGAGACGTTGCCCTCGGACTTCGGATCGTCCGCCCGGAACGCAGGGCCCCGGAACGGCTTCTGACGGTCGCGGATCTTGCCGTCGTCGTCATGGGCGTGCACGACTCCCGCGAAACCGGCGATGCAGATGGCGAACGATGTCAGGGCTTGCTTCAAGGTCACGATTGGCATCTCCGTTCTATCTGAAGGCACACTTCGAGGAATCCGAGTGAGGCGCGAGCGCGTCGGCTCGGGCATCTCGTCGGGATCTCTCCGGAATGATTCGGGCTTACTCTCGGGATTGCTTTCGGGGCTGCTGTCGGACTTGCTCTCTGGCTTTGGAATCCTGCAATCGCCGTCTGGTCTCTCGAACTTCGCTTCCCGGATCTTTCCCCGCCCGGCGGACGATCCGCACCCGTTCGAGGGTCCCGGGGCGGCGGCCGAAAGACCGCCGAACGAACGGCCCACGCTCCGCCCGATTGCGGATCGGTGTGGACCGACTCGCACGTCCCCGGGAGGGCTTCTTCACTCGGGAAGGCCCCCGCGCCGTCCTCAAGCAACGTACTCCAAGGAGCGCGGGTTCCAAGTTGTTCCCCCCGATCCGAACGCATCCGGGGCCGAATCTGGTCGCGACCGATCGGATCCCTTCGCGAGCCCCTCACACCCCGCCAAATGCGCCCGTCTCGTGCGCACCCGAGGACGTCCGCAGGACTTTCGGCGACAAGCGGCGGTCTGTTTGCTCGAACCGCATTCTTCGCGCACGTCCGACCGCACGGTCCTCACCCGAGGGTCGGTGAGGTTACCGACCTTCGGGCCCGGACGTTCGCGGCTCCTGCCGCGCGGGATCCCCGGTCCACTCCGGATTTGGCGCCTTTCCCGAGAGGCTCTCGAGAAACCTCACGAGGTCGCCGCGTTCGGCGTCCGTAAGTCCGAGAGGTACGAGCACCGTCTCGCCGTGGTGCCCGACCGGGGACGCCCCCTCGAGCGTGTCGTAGAAGCGGACCACGTCCGCGAGCGTGGCGAGCCTGCCATCGTGCATGAACGGAGGAGTCTGGGCGACGCCTCGCAGCGGAGGCGTCCGGAACTGCCCGAACAGTTCTCCCGAACGCCGGAGCGCGCGAACCATCTGGCCCTTCGGGGAGTCGGGCGCGTCGCTGTGCGGTCCGGAGGCGTTCCACGGGCTCGCCTTCAGGAAGTCGACCGCGGACAGTCGCGCTGGATCATCCGCCACGCGGCCGTTCGCCCCCGCGAAGCCGAGACTGTGGAACTCCTCATCCGTGAACGACGGGCCGCGGTGACATTGAAAGCACCCGGCGCGCGAGACGAAGAGCGCGAGTCCACGGAGTGCGGATCCGTCGAGGTCCGCGGGGTCGATGGCGCTGCCGCGCTTGAGCGCGGCGACGGCGCGGTCGATGGGCGCCTCGCCCGAGACGAGCTTCCGCTGGTAGGCGCCGAGCGCCTTCAGGAGTTTCACGGTCGTCGCATCCACCGACGCGCCGCGCGCGTCTTGCGCGTCCGGCGCGGCGCCCTGCGGGCTGCGGTCGACGCCCGAGGCCGGAGCAGAGGACGAATCGGAAGGTGGATCCGCGAGTGGATCGGGGTTCGCAGCCGCAAGTTCCGCCGGCCATGGCCCGAACACCGACTCGTACATCCCGCGCAACTCGGCGTCGTCACGCACCGTCCGCAGGAGCCGTTCGCGCGATCCGCCCATTTCGTTCGGATGCTCGATCGGCGCGAGCGCCTGCGACCAGAGCGAGTCGAACTTGCCATCCCAACCGACCCAGCGGCGGCGCGCGGTGTCGATCACCGTGGGCGTGTTGCGGATGCTGCGACCAACCCCCTCGCCCAGCGCTCGTCCGTCGGTGAAGGCCTTCTCGGGTTCGTGGCAATCGGCGCACGAGACGCCCGCGGGCGAGAGGCGCCGCTCGAAGAACAGCCGATGGCCGAGGCGAGCGGCGCGATCGTCGTCGGCGAAGCGGTTGGTCGGATCCGCCGGGATCGGCGGAAGCGGCGACATGCGCGCGATGCGCGACACTTCCTCGTCGCTCAGTCGGGCGAGTTCGGATGGAAGCGTCTCGCGACGGATCGCCTGCGCCGACAACTCCGCCGTGACGGCCAGGCCCGACGACGACGCGAGGATCGTCACGAAGGGAAGCACGGTTCGATGGAAGCGTCCTCGCATACGCTCACTCCACATCGATCACCCAGTTGGTCCGCTCCGCGATGCCATCCTCCTCGACGTCGATCGACACGATCCAGCGGCCTGGCATGTGGAGCAGCATGCCTTCCGCGATGAACCGCCCTCGCCCGGGCACCGGCTTCACCACCGGCACGAGATTCATCCCGTGACCATGATGCGGCATCTCGGCATCGGCGGAGATGGCGGTCGCCGCCTGGAGTTCGCGACCGTCCACGCGCTCGACCTCGATGGCGATGGCGAAGGGTTCCGCATCGGGGAAGACGCCGCCCACCGGCTCCCACGCCACGCGATACGTCCCATCGGCGGAAACGCCGCGACGGGCGGCCGAGGTGAGCCACGCATCCTGCGAAGCCGCCATCCCGGCATCGGTCGGGGACGCCGTCGGGGCGATGGCGCCCGCAGCACCCGCGTCCGAGTCGGCGCGTGACGCCTCTTTCGGGCGCGCGCCTTCGGCGGAACTGGCGGGCGTCGGTGGCGCCTCGCCTCCGCAACCGGCGAGGAAGAGGGGCGGAAGCGCGCAGATCGCGAGAAGTCCACGCGACGTTGCGCCATCTCGATCGTAACGCATCGCGCAAGGCCGATCGCGGGACCGAAGGAACTGTCGAGTGCGAGGGCGTTTGCATCGTTCGGGACTTGCCAAGAGATCGGCCGGGGAAACTCACGAGTCGCCTCCATTCGCGCCGGAACGGCTCGGGGATCCCACGGAAGGCGCAGCACCCGAAGGCGCAGCACCCGAAGGCGCAGCACCCGAAGGCGCAGCACCCGAAGGCGCAGCACCCGAAGGCGCAGCCGGCGCGGGGAGTGGCGGGCCTCCCGGCGAACCACGTCGCTTGCGGTCGTAGTAGCGCCCCATGCTTCCGGTCAGGTTCCACTCGAACCCGCCTTCGGTCCCCTGTTCAAGCCCCCGTCCGAATCGCTGATACCGATGGTTGCCTCGATCCACCACGATCTCGCCGCGCGGGGAGGGCGCGATCGCCTGAGGATCCCAGAACTGTTCGTCCAGCACGCCCTTGCCGCCCACGAGGCGCGCGGAGCCCCCGGGCGTTCCGACGATCACCGCGTCGCGCGCCGCATCGGAGATCGCGAACGCGCCATCCGGCAGGAACGCGGCACCGCTCGGTCGAACGAAACCGAGACCGCCGAGTTCGCGCAGCGTCGACCACGTGCCGTCCGCGGATCGAAGGAACACCGCCTGCGCGGTGGGATCGGCGACCGCCCAGCGACCGTCCGCCGACACCGCGAT
>JBIIYI010000067.1:0-10119 GCA_044346895.1 Phycisphaerales bacterium | reverse complement strand
CGCGTCCGCGCGGCCCGCAGCCATGCTCGCGCCGCCGGCCGCTGCGCCCGCTGCCGATGCATCCAAGCCTGCGGCGAAGGCGGGCCAGGATGGGAAGGCGACCCCGGCTCCGGCCCAGCCCGCGGGGAAACCCGCCGGTCCGTCGACACCCTCCGGAACGGGCAGCGCTCCCGGGCTCCCGGACGGGCCGGTCGTGCAGCCCGGCGCGCCCGACCTGAGTGCGGCGGCGCGACCGGGCGACGTGATCGATCCCGCGGCGAAGGCCATCCTCGACCGGGCCGAGAAGGCGGCGATGGACCTGAACGTGCTCGAACTCATCACCGAGTACCAGGCGAAGATGCTCGACGGGACGGAGCCGCCGGCGGGCTCGAACGTCGCTCCTGCCAAGGTGCTCGTGCAGTACAACCGCCGCGACGCCTTCAGCATGCCGCGCATGCGCGTCGAGCCGGTGGATCCGTCGGCCGGCGGCATGGTCGTGATCTTCGATGGCGACGGAAGCGCGGTGCTCGACCTCGGGAAGAAGCTCTGGTTCCCGACCCGCACGGGATTCGCGGAGGAAGCGCAGCCTGCGCTCCTCTCGCTGCCGCGCTGGGTCATCGACCGGCGCAGCAAGGGTTTCATCAAGGCCCGCAACGGCGGCAAGGTGCGTCCGGGCGGCAACGAGCTGGTGGTCGCGCGCATCCTCGGCACCGAGGTGCTCGACGGCGAGGAGTGCGACGTCGTCGCGTGCGCGATCGCCTACCGCCTCTTCGAGGATGGCGAGGAGTCGCAGATCGAACCCGGCCCGCCGAAGTACGCACGCATCTTCGAGACGGTCGCGGTCGCCCGCAAGGACGGGATTCCGCGCCGGATCCACGTCGTCGCCGAGGTTCCGGGGCGCGGGCCCAACGGCAACGAGGAGCGAACGACCCTCTACACGAAGGTGAAGGTCGATGCACCGCTCCCGAGCGTCGCCTTCGGACTGGCGAAGCCGGAGGGATTCTCCGATGGAACCGCGGCACAGCCCGCGGCGCCAGCCGCCCCGTCGGGCGCACCTGCGACGCCGCCGGCGAAGTGAGCGCGTTCGCCTCGCTGCATCGATGCGCATGCGGGTGTCGCATGCGGGTTTCGCGCGGGTTCCGAGCACACGTGGCGATACACTCGCGGAATGATCGAAGCAGTCGTCGCGTGTGATGGCCGAACTCGCCTGCGGATGCCTCGGCGGCGGATGATCCGCCTTCCGATCGCCATCGGCGCCTGTCTGCTCCTCATGATGAGCGGAACGAGCGGAGCGAGCGGATCGGTGGTCGCGGAGTCCGGACTCCTCGCATCGTCCGCAGCCTCAGCCGCGCACGCATCCTCACGCGTCATCCGCATCGACGGCGACCCGCTCGCACTCTCGCTCGACGGCCTCTCGAAGGGCGTCGTCGAGGCCGCCGGGCGCGGACAGCTCCCCGAGTACGCGCGGCGGCTTGCGGATGCGCTCGACGGAGCGATCTCGGGCAAGGCCCCGAAGGTGGTCGCGAAGTTCGCGGCGACCGATGCCGGCGCGCTCGCGCTCCTCCAGTGGCGACTGCTTGCGCGCGTCAAGCCGGAGGAACTCTCGACGCTCTCGACGCAGCACGCGAACACGCTCGCGTGGCTCCTCTCGAAGCCGGCGGCGCTCGAACTCCTCCTCACGTCGGGCGATGTCGACGGCGACCGCTGGGGCGACGCGCTGCGGATCCTCGCGGAGATCGCGGCGGCCGACCCCGAGGTCGCGGGCGCCGACGCGATCGGCCGCGCGGGTACGTCGGCGGACGCGTCGCTCGCGCTGCGGCTGGCGGTCGCCACCGCGCTCGTCCACGCGAATCCCGTGAAGTGGATGGCGGACGGCAGCACGATCGATCCGGTCAGGCGGCACCTCTCGTACCGCGCATGGGATCGCGAGGGCGTCCTCTTCGAGAGCTTCCGCGATCTGTCCGCGTGGGAACTCCGCTACGTCGTCGGCAGCTGGTCGAGCGACGACGACCTCGTCTGGGCGCGGGCGAACATCAAGCCCGAGCTCAAGGTGCGCGCGAAGGTGGGCGACGGCGCGCACATGCTCGCCTACAACCTCTTCAACAAGAACGGCGTGAGCGTGCAGGAGGGCGGGAAGTTCTACGACGGCAAGCCGATGACGCTCGCGGTGATGCTCGAGTACGGCGGCGTCTGCGGCGCGATCTCGCGCTTCGGGACGTCGATGTCGCAGGCGTTCGGGGTTCCGGCGATGCCCGTCGGGCAGCCCGGACACTGCGCCTTCATCTGGCAGCAGACGCCGCACGCGTGGGCGATCAACAACGACATCTCGGGCTGGGCCGAGAGCGGGCGCCACGACGGCATCCAGATCACGTGGGGGCAGCCCGCGTGGATGGTGCCGCTGATGCAGGACGCGCAGTCCGATCGCGCCGACTTCGCGCGCTCGGAGGTGCTGCGGTTCGGCGCGGAGTTCGTCGGGCGTTCCGCGCCCGATGCCGCCGACGAGGCCGCGCTCCTCGCCGAGGCCTGCGACGCGCGCGGCACGAACTTCGGCGCATGGCGCGCACGCTTCGAGCGGATGCGCGCGGCCGCCAAGGACGTGAAGAGCGGTCAGTGGAAGCAGGCGGTGAAGGAGGCGGCCTCGGCGCTCGCCCGGCATCCGATGGCGTTCGCCGAACTCGTCGCAATCGCCGAGCCTTCGCTGCTCCCGTCGAAGCCGACCGACAAGGCGCGCGCGGAGTACGCGAAGGACATCGCCGAGGCGGTCGCGGCGATGGCGAAGGCGGGCGCGGATGCGACGCTCGCCGATTTCGCCGTGCGCGGCGTGGTCATCCGCCAGGCGGAGGCGCTTGCCGCCGACGCTCCGCGCGCCGGTCGCGCGGTCGTGCTCGGCGAGGACGCGCCCGCGGACGCGAAGCTCGCGCCGGGGCGTGCGGAGGATGTGATCGACCTCGCGTTCGGCGCCGCCAACGCCTTCGATGTCGCGCCGGACGGCCCGGCGCACGGCGCGTGGCAGCGCCAGCTCGGCCGGATCGTCTCGGGTGGCGTGCGTCAGCCGGCGGCCCGCGAGGCGACCATTCGCCGCGTCCAGTCGATGGTCGCCGCGCTGATGAAGGCGAAGCGCGAGGGCGACGCGCGCTGGCTTGCGGATCGGCTCGTCGACGCGGCGAAGGCCGTGAAGGATGCCGACCTCGAGGCGAAGGCCGCGCAGTTCCGCGCCTCGCTCGGTTGACGCGCCGCGCGGGCCTGTTCGGTCGGTCGGGCCGGACCGGGCGCAACCCGGGCCGCAGGCGCTCGGTCGTACGCTCGCGCGGGAAATCGCGGAGATTCCCGTCGCTTTGTGTGAATCGTGTTGACACCCGTCGGGCCGGGAGGCATCCTCCCGATATGCGATCGCACACGCGTCTCCTTCAGCGGCCCTCCGGGCCGGGGCGGGGTTTCACCCTCGTCGAACTCCTCGTCACGATCGCGATCATCGCCCTGATCGTGGCGCTTCTCTTCGTCGCCATCCCGCAGATCCAGCGGCAGTCGCGCAGCACGGTCTGCCTCTCGAACCAGCGGCAGCTCAACCAGGGCTTCGTCCTGTACTACAGCGACAACGCCGGCCGCTTCATGGGCGTCGACACGGGCATCACCCCGTGGGACTGGGTGCAGGGGCAGGGCAACACCAACGGCAACGGCTACGAGACGGAGGCCGCCCTCAGCAAGGGGCGCATGTGGTCGTACATCGGCCAGAACTCGGCGGTCTACAAGAGTCCGTTCGATCCGTTCTCGACCTTCCAGCGGCTGCGGACCTACTCCTTCAACGCGTTCATCTCGACGGGCGAAGGCCCGATGTGGGGCGGCCCGCCGAACTGGCAGGTCAACACGATGGGCAAGATCCCGCTGCCGTCGGAGACCCTCGTCACGGCGCTCGAGTACGACCACCGTGGCTACAACATCAACGGCTTCGGTATCAGCGTGACGGGCAACGCGAATTGGGTCGACAAGATCGCCCCGTGGCATCCTGGTCACTTCAACGTGTCGTTCGCGGATGGTTCGGTGCTTTCCTATCGCCACGCGGCGCGTCAAGACATCATCGACTACTACATGACGCTGCCGCAGAACGACATCTACTGGCCGGGCCCGGATTACGAATGGGTGCGCCGGAAGATGGCGCCGGGGATGTTCCAGTGATGCGCGCCACGCGGCGGGAGGCTTGGATGATGCTCGATCGTTCCGTCGCGTCCGTGGTGGGTGCCTCGCGCCTGCTCCGTGGAGCCTGTGCGTTCGGCCTCCTGCCGTGCCTCGCGACCTGCCTCGCGACCTGTCTCGTGCTCGGAGGTTGCGAGGATCGCAACTACCCCGAGGGCTTTCTCGCCGAGGCGGCGAAGGAGGGGCCCGCGGCGGGCGCCTCCGCCGCGCCGTCGGCCGGAAGCGAAGCCGCCGCCGCGCCGATGGGTCCGGGCGGGTTCAACGCGCCCGGCGTTCCCAACCTGCCCGCCGGCGCGATCGCCGCGCCCACCGCGGAGACACCCGCGATCGATGACGCGACGGCGGCCGTGATGGTCGAGACGCTCGCGGCCGAACTCAAGCTGCCGCCCGCGACGGAGGCGCCCGTCGCCGCCGGCGAGGAGCCCTTCCAGAAGGCCGCGCGGACGTCGCGGTTCGACTCGTTCCGGAGCATGGCCGCCCGCTACATCCAGTTGCGCGCGGAACTCCTGCCCTACGGCCGCAAGCTGGCCGACGGCACGGCGTCGGCCGAGGAGCGCAGGATCCACAACAGGCTCGAGGACGCGATGGCGCTCGAGTTCCGGCGTCTCAACGCCTACATGTGGGACGACCGCTGGAGCGAAGAGGATCGCGCCGCGATGGGCTGGATCCTCCACGGCGGCATGCAGCCGAAGTAGTCGTGCGAATCGCGCGTGGTCGCGCGTGGTCGCGCATGGTCGCGCATGGGGATCGCGCGTGAATCGCCTTACCCGAGCCATCGCTCGCGGAGCGCCCGGCGTCCCGCGTCGTCGAGGAACGTGCGCGCGCTCGGGAGTTCGAGCATGCGGTCGATGTAGTCGCCCTGCGTGCGGATCGCGGACTTGAGCCGCTCGTAGACGCCGGGCGCCGACTGGGTGTCGTTCATGTTCTCCCGTTCGACCGGCGCGATCTCGCGCCCGAGCCATGTGGAGAGCGCGCGCTGCTTCTCGCGGTCGTCGATGTCCGCGCGGAGAACGAGGCAGTCGAAGCGGCCGCGGTGGTGGCGCTGCCAGCCGAGCGCGGAGTCGAATCCCTCGCGGAACACGTCGATCCCGGTCGTTCGCGCGAACTCGTGCGTCCACCAGAGGCTCGAGGATTCGTGCGGGAAGGTGCGCAGGAAGTGCTCGAGCAGCGCGGCGGTCGGCATCCACGGCGCCCGGCGCCAGAAGCGGCGCATCCAGTACGCGCGGCCGAAACAGGTGTAGTTCGAGAGGTTGAACGCGATCGGATCGCGCATGACCGCCACCATGCGCAGCGGACGGTTGGAAGCGAGGAGGAGCGCGCGCGTCGCGCGCTGCTCGATCGCGCGGTGGCGCAGCATGCCGTTCGGCGCGGCCGGCGGCGAGAGGGGGCCGCGCCAGAAGTGCTCCGGCTGCAGGAGGTGGACCTTCACCGTCTCGAGATCGGGCGTGCGGTCGAGCGCCGCGGCCACCGCGGTCGATGCGGTCTTCGTGGCGGAGTAGACGAGGATGGGCGTCGCGTGCGCAAGCTGCGCCGCAAGCCGCCGGCGCATGCGCAACTCGCTGATCGGAAAGCGCAGGATGTCCTGCACGTGCTTGAACGGCGTATTCACGATCTCGAGGGCATCGCGGAGCATGGCCGAGATCGGCGGCCTCGACGCGGGCTCGAGCGGAGTTCGGGAGGTTCGGTCGGGCGCGGAGCCTTACACCGAGGGAGTGTACGGACGGGGGGCTCGGCCGGAGACGTGGACGTGTCGTTGCCGGTGCATCTCCGCCGTAGACTGAGCCGATGCGATGCATGAGCAGTCTTTCAAGGCGCGCCGCCGTGATGCTGGCCGCCGTACTTCTTCCGTCCGCGGCCGTGGCGCGTGAGGCGCGAGCGTGCACGCCCGACGTCGAGTCGAGCACCCTTCCGGCGAGTTCCATCGAGGGGATCCGTGGGAGGCTCGACGAGGCGCGCGCCCGGATCGGCACGCAGGTCGCCCGGTACCACGATCCGGTCGGGCCGCGCACGTGGATCGATGGATCTCGTCTCTGGTACGCGGAGGCCGCGCGCGACGGGGCGCGGCGCTGGTGGCTGTGCGATGCGGCCGGCGAGCCCGGCGCGGCTCGGCTTCCGCTCTTCGATCACGCTGCGGTCGCGGCGCTCGTCCGTTCGGCCGACGACCGCATTCCCGTGCGCGGCGCGAGCGTGGTCGACGGTCGCGTCGTCCTCTCGATCGAGGGCCGCGAGCAGCCGGTCGTGTGCGCGCTCGGTGGTGCGATCATCGCGGAGAGCGACCCCGCGGCGCGCGCGGCGCTCGAGACGTCGCTCCGGCCCGGCAAGCGGCGGAGCCGGGGGCAGGGGGCCTCGGTACAACTCACCTTCGAGAATCGGCTCGGGGAGGCGGTCGAGATCCTCTGGGTCGATCGCGCGCACGTCGAGCGCTCGTACGGCCGCATCGAGGCGGGTGCGTCGCGCAGGCAGCAGACGTTCGGCGGCCATGCGTGGTACGTGCGCACGGCGTCCGGGCGCGACCTCGGGCATGTGGTCGCCACCGACAACGACCGGCTCGTCGTGGTCGGCGACGCCCCGCCTGCCGAGCCCGAGGCGGTGGACACGCTCGATGGCCAGCGCGAGGTGCCGGGCGACGGCGCGACGGACGCGTCGGCCTCGACGCGACTTCCGAGCGACGAGATGCGTTACGAGGTGCGGGCCGAGCGTGGCGAGCTGATGTTCGTCGAGGCGGGCGGACGCGAGTTCTTCCGCGCGCGCGGACCATCGCCGGAGGCGGGCGAGCGGGACGGCTTCACCGGCGGACACTGGGTTTCACCCGCGCGCGATGCGGTGCTTGCGATGCGCGTCGTCCGTGCGGACCCGCGGCGCGTCACGATCGTCGAGGCGGCGCCGCGCGATCAACTGCAGCCGAAGGTGCGCGACTTCGGATACGTGAAGCCCGGCGACCCGATCGACACGGCCGTTCCGCATCTCTTCCGCGTCGAGCGCGATGCGTCGGGCGCGCTTGCGGCGCGCGAGATCCCGCTCGACCGCGCGCTCTACGCGACGCCATGGTCGATCGACCGCGTGCGGTTCCTGCCGGGCGGACGCGAGGTCGCCTTCCTCTACAACCAGCGCGGGCATCAGGTCGTCCGGCTCGTCGCGGTCGATCTCGCCACCGGCGCCGCGCGCGCGATCGCCGAGGAGTCGTTCCCGACCTTCGTCGACTACACGAACAAGATCTGGATGCACTGGCTCGATGGGACGGGCGAGCTGCTCTGGATGACCGAGCGGTACGGCTGGAACCACATCGTTCTCGTGGATGCCGCGACGGGCCTCGTGAAGCGCAAGGTGACGCAGGGGACGTGCGTCGTCCGGCGTGTCGAGCATGTCGATGCCCGCGCGCGCACGGTCGATGTGGCGATCATGGGGCGCGATCCCGCGCAGGATCCGTACCACGTCCACTTCGCGCGCGTGTCGATCGATACCGGCGAGGTGACCATGCTCACGTCGGGCGACGGGACATGCCGCGTCGAGTTCTCGCCCGACCGTTCCGCGCTCGTCTCGGTGCGCGCCCGGGCCGATGCGCCGCCCGTGTACGAGCTGCGCCGCGCCGCCGACGGGGCGGCGGTCGCCGAACTCGGCCGCGGCGACGACGCTGCGATGCGCGCGGCGGGCTGGATCGCTCCGGAGCGCTTCGTCGCGAAGGGCCGCGATGGCGTGACCGACGTCTGGGGGCTCGTGCATCGGCCGAGCGGCTACGACCCGACGCGGAAGTACCCGGTGATCGAGAGCATCTACGCCGGCCCGCACGGGCAGCACGTGCCGAAGTGGTTCGAACTCGGCGGGCGCTCGCGCGAGTACGCGGAGCTCGGCGCGATCGTCGTCCAGATCGACGGCATGGGTACGAACTGGCGCTCGAAGGCCTTCCACGACGTCTGCTGGAAGAACCTGAAGGACGCGGGATTCCCCGACCGCATCGCGTGGTTGCGCGCGCTCGCCACGCGCGATTCCGCGGTCGATCTCTCGCGCGTCGGGATCTTCGGCGGAAGCGCGGGTGGGCAGAACGCGATGCGCGCCGTGCTCGACCACGCCGATTTCTACCGGGTCGCCGTCGCCGACTGCGGCTGCCACGACAACCGGATGGACAAGATCTGGTGGAACGAGCAGTGGATGGGCTGGCCCGTCGACGAGAGCTACGCGCGGAACTCGAACATGGAGGACGCGGGGAAGCTGGGGGGGCGGCTCCTGCTGGTGGTGGGTGCGCTCGACGAGAACGTGGATCCGGCGTCGACCATGCAGGTGGCGCAGCGCCTGATCGACGCGGGGAAGGATTTCGAACTGCTGGTCATTCCCGACGCGGGGCACGGGGCCGCGGAGGGGGCGTACGGAAACGCGCGGCGGGCGCGGTTTCTCCTCGACGCGCTCGAAAGCGGAAACGGTGCCAAGCACGTGCCGTGAGGTTCCATGCACCTCCCGGCACGTGCCTGGCACCATTCCCAACACGTGATCTATGGAGCCCGTCTGCCGACACGTGCCGTGGGGTGCCGTGCACCTGCCGGCACGTGCCGGGCACCGTTTCCCCTGTTTCCCGATTCTCGTAGGCTGCATGCATGCTCGCCGCATCACTCGCCTCCATCGCGCTCTCCTCCCTCACGCCGCTCGGCGCCGCGCCTCCCGAGCGCCCGAACATCGTCTTCATCATGTCGGACGACCACGGGAAGCAGGCGATCTCGTGCTACGGCGCGACGGCCGCGCCCGGCGTCGTCTCGACGCCCGGCATCGACCGCATCGCGCGCGAGGGCATCCGCTTCGACCGGGCGAGCGTGACCAACGCGATCTGCGGTCCATCCCGCGCCGTGATGCTCACCGGGAAGCACAGCCACAGCAACGGCTTCGCCACCAACGACCAGAAGTTCGACGGCGCGCAGCAGACCTTCCCGAAGCTGCTCCAGGCCGCCGGCTACCGCACCGAGGTGGTCGGGAAGTGGCATCTCGAGAGTGATCCGACGGGCTTCGACCACTGGGACGTCCTCGTCGGACAGGGCGACTACTGGAATCCGACCTTCATCGTCGATGGCGTTCGCACCAAGCGTGAGGGGCATGCGACTGACATCATTCACGCGAACGCGCTCGAGCGACTACGGGCGCTCGCACCCGCGGCGAAGGATGGAAAGCCGTTCGCGCTCCTCGTCCACCACAAGGCGCCGCATCGGAACTGGATGCCCGCGACGCGCCACCTCGGCCTCTTCCGCGACGCCGAGATCCCGCTCCCCGCGACCTTCTTCGATCGTTTCGAAGGCCGCAGCCGAGCGAGCTCCATGCAGACGATGCAGGTCGATCGCGACCTGACGTGGGAGTACGACCTCAAGGTCCCCGCGCGGGAACTCTTCCCGGACGGGAAGCTCGACGGGCTCGACTCGTGGATGCAGCGGGAACTGCAGCGGATCCCGGGCGAAGCGCAGCGCGCGATCGCGCTGGCCTACGACGAGGAGAACCGGGCGCTGCTGCGGAAGATCGGCGGCATGAGTCCGCGCGCGCAGGCCGAGTGGCGCTTCCAGCGATACGCGAAGGACTATCTGCGGACCGCGCAGGGCGTCGACGACTCGGTCGGCGGCGTCCTCGACGAACTCGATCGCCTCGGCCTCGCGGAGAACACGATCGTCGTCTACACGAGCGACCAGGGCTGGTTCCTCGGCGAGCACGGCTGGTTCGACAAGCGCTGGATGTACGAAGAGAGCTTCCGCATGCCGCTCGTGGTGCGATGGCCCGGCCGGATTCCGGCCGGCCGCACGTCCGGAGCCCTCGTCCAGAACCTCGACTTCGCGCCGACCTTCCTTGCGGCGGCGGGTGTGCCGATCCCCGCGGACATGCAGGGGAAGAGCATGCTTCCGCTTCTCGAGGCGGGGGGCGCGACGGACAAGCCCTTCCGCGAAGCCGCCTACTACCGGTTCGACGAGTCGAAGGGCCCCCACA
>JBIIYI010000452.1:0-2852 GCA_044346895.1 Phycisphaerales bacterium | reverse complement strand
CGGCGAGGCCGGCCAGAGCGAGTGCGCGGCAAGAGCCGCGCGCGAGCGCTCAAACAGCGAGCGCTCAAAACATGAACTGCTCGCGCACGATGCGGCCCTTCTCGACCGTGTAGACGCCGGCCTCGCGCAGTTCGATGCGCGTGCCGTCGCGACGCTCGACCGACATCTCGAAGATCACCGTGAAACCGGTCGCGCAGGCGAACGGACCTTCGGCCTTCGCCGACACGATCCGGTGCTCGGACATCCACCACGCGCTCTTCTCGGCCACGCCCTTGAGGCCCTCGAAGACGCTGCCATCGCCCTCGATCGACTCGATCCTGCGGTGGTACCAGGTCTTCTCCGCCTCGTCGGCCTTGCCTGCGTTGAAGAGCGCGACCAGCGATTCGCCGATCTCGCGCGGCGTGGCGCCCTTGCCGCTCGTCAGCTTCTTTCTGCGAAGGTGCTTGAACTTCGGCATCGCTTCGGGTGCGCCGCCCTCCGCCGTCGCATCCGCGCCATCCTTCTTCGCCTTCGCGGTCTTCTCGGCCTTCGCGGCCTTCACGGCCTTCTCGGCCTTGCGGGCTGCCTTCTCCGCTGCCTTTTCGGCGGCCTTCTCGGCGGCCTTCCGCTCCTTCTTGGAGGGCTTCGGCGCGGCGGCTTCGGTCGAAGCGACGTCGGTCGAATCGGGGGCGATGTCCGGCGCTTCTTCCTTCGTCCGCTTCTTCTTCGACATGGAGGGGTCCTCGAGGCGGCGATGCTACAGGTCGCCGCGCGCGAGAGGAGCGATTTCCATCGGGGAAAACGCCCTTCTTCACATGCGATTCGGACGTTGTGGTCCGGTCGGACCGCGCGCGATCCCCGTGGGGCTTGGTCAATCCTCCGAGAGCTCGACCGTCCAGTACGCCTCGTCGAGGAATGCCTTCCACGATTCGTACTTGGGGCTTCCGAGCCGGATCGAGATCGCGGGATTGCGCTTCGGACGCGCGGGAACGCGGATGAGACGCATGCCCGCCTGCTCCGGCGTGCGGCCGCCCTTGCGCGCGTTGCACTTCACGCAGGCGCAGACGAGGTTCGTCCACGAGTTGCCGCCGCCCTGGACGCGCGGCTTGACGTGGTCGAGCGTGAGTTCCCTCGTGGGGAACGTCCTGCCGCAGTACTGGCAGAGGTTGCCGTCGCGCGCATAGATGTTGCGGCGGTTGAGCTTCACCTGCTCGCGCGGAAGCCGGTCGTAGCCGAGCACGCGCACGATCTTCGGAACGGCGATCGAGATGCGCGACGTCCGCACCCAGTCGTGCTGGTTGAGTTCGAACTCGCGGCGGAACTCCGACAGTTCGGTCCACGTCGTGAACGGATACGAGACGTACGAACCGTCCTCGACCGCGATGACCTCGGCGATCTCCTTCGCGAGGAGGACGAACGCGCGACGCGCGTCGATCACCCGGATCGCGCTGTAGAAACGATTGAGGACGAGCACCTTCGCGTCGAGACCGACGCCGTGGTTTCCGAGGACTCCGTTCGCAACGCCGCTCGCAACTCCGCTCGTGAGTGCCGACATGTGAACTCCGTTCGGGATCCCGCGTCGGGGATCGTCGCCGCGGAATCCCTTCCGCAGGTTCGGAGAGTCTACCCCGGGGAATGTCCTCGGCAACCGACGCGTGAAGGATCGGTTGGCTCCGGGAGCGCCCCGGAGGCGGTTGCCCGCGCAGCCGCTACAGACCGAGCGACCGGCGCTGGCCCTCGAGATCGCCCGGCAGCAGGATGACCGGCGTCGTCGGTGGGACGAACTCCGCAAGGAGCCGCGCGAGGAGCGCCGTCGGCAGGAGCCCTCCGCCGAGCGGAACGGGGGAAAGGAGGCCGGTTTCCGCGGTCTGCGGCGTCTCGGCCGCGTCGGCGAGCAGCACCCCCGCGCAGACCGGACCGAGGTGCGCGAACATGCGCACGAGGTGGTCCTCCGCATCGCGCAGCATGCCGGGCGCGAGCATGTCCCCGGGGGAGAGCAGCACCTCGAACGGTCCGCCCGCGCGCTCGCGCAGCAGCTTGACCGACGAGTGGACGTCGCTCAGGACGTGGCGGTGGTGCGGGCGGAAGCAGAGCGTGCGGCGGTGGTGGTGGAGCGCCGGGCCCACTTCGTCGAGAAAGGCGGCGAAGCGCTCCTGCCCGGCGCGCATCCAGGTGCGCGGGTCGTCGCCGAAGGGTTCGTCGGCGAGCGTCCCGCTCCACGAGACGATGCGCGTGCCCGGGGCCTCCGAATCGACGATCCAGCCGCCCGAGAGCGGATTTCCGTCGACGAAGGCCGCGAAGGTCGTGGCCTCGCCCGTGGTCGACATCGCGACCTGCGCGCAGCAGGGCGCCTCGACGCCGATCATGCGCGCGAGCACCGCCGCGTCGTGCAGAAGGTGGACCGGACGCACGTCAGCGGCCCTCGTAGACGCAGCGGCTCGTGCAGGTCTCGCACACGATCACCTGCGAGAGCAGCGGCAGCGTCGGCTTGAGCCGGTCCCAGACCCACTTCGCAAGCATCTCGGCCGTCGGGTTCTCGAGCCCCGCCACCTCGTTGAGGCAGCGGTGGTCGAGCGCGTCGTGCACCGGCGAGATCGCCTTCTTGATGTCGCCGTAGTCGACGAGGTAGCCGCGCGTCGGATCCATCTCGCCCTCGACGACGACCTCGACGCGGAACGAGTGGCCATGCATGCGGCGGCACTTGTGGCCGTCGGGGAAGCAGGGGAGGTAGTGGGCGGCCTCGAAGGTGAAGCTCTTGGCAAGGCGCACGTGCATGGGGGGAGAGTGTAGAGCGGGAAAAAGAACGCCGCCCGTCGCGGGGACGGGCGGCGTTTCACGCTTGGTTGACGCTAGGACGATGCCCGGATGGTCGA
>JBIIYI010000066.1:0-10165 GCA_044346895.1 Phycisphaerales bacterium | reverse complement strand
AGGCAAGTTGCGAACGCTCCAATGAAGCGGGCGAAGGGGATCGAACCCTCGACATTCAGCTTGGAAGGCTGACGCTCTACCGCTGAGCTACGCCCGCAGCGGGGCCAGGAATATAGCCGATCGGAAGCCGCGCGGGGATCCCGTCCCCGAGGGCCCGCGGGATGCGGACCGAACGAAAACTCGTTATCTTGTCGCCCCCTTGCCGACAACCGTCGCGCAAGGCGTCCGGCCGTTCGGCCGCGGGCGGAGGATCCCGCGCCCACTGCCGGAGTCACGCATCGATGTCCCTGATCTCCACGGTCGGAGCACCGTCGGCAGGCACATCGCTTTCGACAGAGTTCGCCAGCATCACCTTCTCGACAGACCAGACCCCAGTCCTAGTTGGGCAAGCATCCTGCTTCCCCAACGCACTAGGAAGACAGCCACCATGAAGACTGCCTTCAACCGTTCGGGGCGCATCCTCGCTGCCCTGGTACCCGCATTCCTCGCCTCGACAGCCTTCGCAGGCGAAGCGGACCTCAAGCTTCCCGACGTCAAGTCGATCGACTTCGGCGGCGGGCTCACCGGCAACATGCTCATGATGGGCGGCCTGGTGATCTCGGTGCTCGGCGCGCTGTTCGGCCTCGTGCAGTACAAGCAGACCGTCGCGCTGCCCGCACACAAGTCGATGCTCGCGGTCTCCAACATCATCTGGGAGACCTGCAAGAGCTACATCATCCAGCAGGGCAAGTACCTCTCGGTGCTCTGGATCCTGATCGCGGGCGCCATCATCTTCTACTTCGGCTACCTCGAGCACAAGAGCCTCCGCGACGTCGTCGTGATCCTGCTCGCCTCGGTGCTCGGCATCCTCGGAAGCTACGGCGTGGCATGGTTCGGCATTCGCATCAACACGCAGGCGAACTCGCGCGCGGCCTTCGCCTCGCTGAAGGGCTACCCGCTCCCGGTGCTCGGCATTCCGCTGAAGTCGGGCATGTCGATCGGCATGCTTCTCGTGTCGGTCGAGCTCTTCTTCATGATCTGCATCCTGTGCTTCCTCCCGCCCGAGCTGATCGGCCCCTCGTTCATCGGCTTCGCCATCGGCGAGTCGCTCGGCGCATCGGCGCTCCGCATCTGCGGCGGCATCTTCACGAAGATCGCCGACATCGGCGCCGACCTCATGAAGATCGTCTTCAAGCTGCCTGAGGACGACCCGAAGAACCCGGGCGTCATCGCCGACTGCACGGGCGACAACGCCGGCGACTCGGTCGGACCGACCGCAGACGGCTTCGAGACCTACGGCGTCACCGGCGTCGCGCTCATCGCCTTCCTCTCCTACGCGCTCGGCGCGGTCGGCGATGAGGGCGGGATGTGCGCCAAGCTCATCGTCTGGCTCTTCGCGATGCGCGCGCTCATGATCGTCACCTCTCTCGCGTCCTACTTCATCAACGAGGCCATCTCGAAGGCGAAGTACGCGAGTGCGAAGGACTTCCACGAGGAGGCGCCGCTCACGTGGCTCGTCTGGATCACCTCGATCCTCTCGATCGTCGTCACGTTCGTCGCGTCGAAGTGGCTCCTCGGCGGCATCGAGTACAAGGGCGAGACCCTCGACAGCCTCTGGTGGGCGCTCAGCATCATCATCAGCTGCGGAACGATCGCCGGCGCGCTCATTCCCGAGTTCACGAAGGTGTTCACCTCGACCTCCTGCGGCCACGTCGACGAGGTCGTCAACGCCTCCAAGCAGGGCGGAGCATCGCTGAACATCCTCTCCGGCTTCGTCGCCGGCAACTTCTCGGCGTTCTGGAAGGGCCTCGTCATCGCCGGTCTCATGGCGATCGGCTGGTACTTCTCGACGAACCCGGACGTCGCGAAGCTCATGCCCGAGGCCTACTCCTTCGCCGGCCCGATCTTCGCCTTCGGCCTCATCGCCTTCGGCTTCCTCGGCATGGGCCCCGTCACGATCGCGGTCGACAGTTTCGGCCCGGTGACCGACAACGCCCAGTCGGTGTACGAGCTCTCGCGCATCGAGGCGCAGCCCGGCATCAAGGATGAGATCAAGCGCGACTTCGGCTTCGAGCCCGACTTCGAGAGCGCGAAGCACACTCTCGAGAAGGCGGACGGCGCGGGCAACACCTTCAAGGCGACCGCGAAGCCGGTGCTCATCGGCACCGCCGTCGTCGGCGCGACCACCATGGTGTTCGGCATCATCCTCGCGCTCATCAAGTCGATGGCCGGCGAAGGCGCGGACACCGAGGCCCTCAAGACCGCGGCCACGACCGTCATCGGCAAGCTCTCGATCGTGACCCCCGAGATCCTCCTCGGCCTCCTGATCGGCGGCGCGGTGATCTACTGGTTCACCGGCGCCTCAACCCAGGCGGTCGTGACGGGCGCCTACCGCGCGGTGGTGTTCATCAAGGAGAACATCAACCTCGACAAGGCCGAGGCGAGCATCGAGGACGCCAAGAAGGTCGTCGAGATCTGCACCGTCTACGCGCAGAAGGGCATGACGAACATCTTCATGGTCGTCTTCTTCTTCTCGCTCGGCCTGCCGTTCTTCGATCCGTACTTCTTCATCGGCTACCTCGTCGCGATGGCCTTCTTCGGCCTCTATCAGGCGATCTTCATGGCGAACGCCGGCGGCGCCTGGGACAACGCGAAGAAGATCGTCGAGGTCAACCTCCGCGCGAAGGGCACCGACCTGCACGCGGCGACCGTCGTCGGCGACACCGTCGGCGATCCGTTCAAGGACACCTCTTCGGTCGCGCTCAATCCCGTCATCAAGTTCACGACGCTCTTCGGCCTCCTCGCCGTCGAGATCGCGATCGCGATGAAGGACAGCCCCGCGAAGATCTGGATCGGCATCGGCTGCTCGCTGATCGCCTGCTTCTTCGTCTGGCGCAGCTTCTACGGCATGCGCATCCCGACCGACGCCAAGAAGTGATTCTCGCGATCCATGCATGAACGCGCGGGCCGTCTCCGGACGGCCCGCGCTGCTTTTCCCGCTTCCTCACCGTCGCGCATGCAGCCTTCGCGCATGCAGGCGTCGAATCCCCGCGCGGGCGGACGCCAGACCGTCACCGGCCAAGCGACGCGTGTGCGATGCCGCACTCCGCCGCAAGTTCGAGGAACCTGCGGCTCGGCGGCGCCTTCGCGTCGACCTGCCCGGCCGCATGTGCGAAGCCGAGGGACCACGCGTGCAGCCCGAGCGTCCCCTCGGGGGCCTTCGACGATGGAATCAGCGTCGCACCCTTTCCGTAGATCGGTTCGCCCGCGATGGGAAACCCGAGGTGCGCGAGATGCACCCGGATCTGGTGGAGGCGTCCGGTCAGCGGTGTACAGGAGACGAGCGTGTGGCCTGCGCTCGTCGCGAGCACGTCGATCTCGGTCGTCGCCGGCTTCCCGTCACGATCGATCACGCTCACGAGGCGCGTCCCCTCGGCGGCGGCGACGCGCTTCTCGAGGAGCGCGCGGTCGACGCGCTCGCGACCGGCCCGCATCCTCCCGCGCACGATCGCGAGGTAGCGCTTGTCGACCTCGCGGGCCTCGAAGCGCGCGCGGATCGCGTCGTACGCCTCCGGGGTGAGCGCGCAGGCCACGCAGCCGCTCGTCTGACGGTCGAGGCGGTGGAGGAGGCCGTAGTCGCGGCGTTCGCCGAGCCGAAGGAGCCGGCCGCCGTAGCGGGCCACGAGCGCGTTCAGCAGGCTGTCGTCGCGGTGCGACGTTCCCGGCTCGGTCACCATGCCCGGAGCCTTGTTCGCGACCACGACATGGTCGTCCTCATGGACGATCTCGAGCCTCAGGCGGGGATTGGGCGCGGGTTGCGGCACTCGGCGAGGATACCCGCCCGGGCGGTATCCTCGCGCCATGCGCACCCTCGGAGTCAACTCCCGTCTCAAGCCCTTCGGCGCCACCATCTTCGCCGAGATGACCGCCCTCGCCGTGAAGCATGGCGCGGTCAACCTCGGCCAGGGCGCACCCGACTTCGACGGCCCCGAATGGCTGAAGGAAGCGGCGATCAAGGCGATCCGCGACGGTCGCGGCCAGTACGCGCGCATGACGGGTCTTCCCGAACTCACGAAGGCGATCGCGACGCGCTTCGAGAGGACGAGCGGCCTCTCGTACGACCCCGAGCGCGACATCGTGGTGACCTGCGGCGCGACGGAGGCGATCCTCGACTGCATCCTCGGCCTGATCGAACCGGGC
Source organism: Phycisphaerales bacterium (assembly GCA_044346895.1). GTDB lineage: Bacteria > Planctomycetota > Phycisphaerae > Phycisphaerales > SM1A02 > QWPT01. The sequence goes on along the minus strand of JBIIYI010000066.1, from coordinate 5,986 downwards.
GACGAGGTTGTGTTCTTCGAGCCGTTCTACGACTCCTACATCGCGTCCGTCGCGATGGCGGGGGGCGTGCCGAAGGTGGTCACCCTCGAAGCGCCCGACTTCCGCATCGACGAGGCCGCGCTGCGCGCCGCCATCACGCCGCGCACGCGCGTCCTGATGGTGAACAGCCCGCACAATCCGAGCGGGCAGATGCTGTCGGCCGCGGAACGCGCGGTCATCGCGCGCGTCGCCAATGAGTTCGACCTCGTCGTCATCAGCGACGAGGTCTACGAGGAACTCTGGTACGAGGAGCCGCACCGCACCCTCGTGCTCGAGCCCGGGCTCCGCGAGCGCACGATCGTGCTCGGAAGCCTCGGGAAGAGCTTCTCGTTCACGGGCTGGAAGGTGGGCTGGGCGATCGCGCCCGCGGGTCTCGCGCAGGCCGTCCGCAGCGCGCATCAGTTCGCGTCCTTCTGCGCGGCGACGCCGCTGCAGGCTGCGGCGGCCGTCGCGCTGTCCGCGCCGGACTCGTACTTCGAGGAGTTCCGCGCCGAGTACCGCGCGCGCCGGGACCGCATGGTGCACGGGCTGCGCGGGTGCGGGTTCACCTGCGACCTTCCGAAGGGAAGCTACTTCGCGCTCGCCGACCACTCGTCGTTCGGATTCGACGACGACTTCGCCTTCTGCCGTCACCTCGTCGAGCATGGAAAGGTGGCGGCGATCCCGCCCGGTGCGTTCTACGTGAACAAGCGCAAGGCCGCGTCGCTCGTCCGCTTCGCATTCTGCAAGAAGCTCGAGACGATCGACGCGGCGCTCGAGCGGCTCGCCCTCTACCGGCAGCGTTTCGAGGCAGGCGCGTTCGACGGCGCGGGAGGCGCGCGTGCGGCACGCGCTTGACACGCGCGAGGTCTCCGCGTGGGTCGATGCGGATCGGCTCGACCGCGCGACGCGCGTCCTCTCCGATCCGCGGCTCCGGCCGACGCGCGTCGGAAGCCCGGACGCGCGCACGAGGCGCGCGTTGACGGAGCGATTCGGCGCCGAGGGCTTCGATGACATCCGTCGCCTCGCCGTCGCCACCCCGTCGGTGCTGTGGATCGAACAGTCGGCGCCGCTCGGCGAGTTCGAGCGCGCCGCACTGCTCGAGGAGAACATCGCCATCGTCGCCGGAGCCTGCACGCTGCCGTTTCTCCTCGCGCTACCTCAGGCTGAGACGGCGCCGAGCTTCCGTCGCATGGCCGCGGGAGCTTCGGTGATCGGGATCGCGGAGGCCTTCGGACGGGTCGAGGTGCTGCAGTCGACGGTCGCGGTCGGCGAGCCCGGCCGACTCGCGGAGGGCCTGCGTGTCGCCATCGCCGCAGCGCTCGCGGTGCTCGGGCCGATCGACCTCGTCACCGCGGTCGGGGCGTCGGCCGGAACCATCGCGGCGTCACTCGTCGGCGAGAAGGGATTCGGGACGATTGCGGTCGCGAGCGGCGTCGAGGGCGCGACGTTCTCGCTCGTCGGTGAAGGCGGGATCGCGAACGTCTCCAGTTGCGCGGTCGCCTGGCGTCGCCGCGACGGGTCGTGGGTCGAGGAGGCGCGCATCGAGCCGGACGGCGAGGAGCCGATCGTGCGCACCATCCTCGAGGCGGAACGTCCGGTCGTCCGTCGCAAGCCACTCGACGAATCGCTCCGGAGGATGCGGCTTCGGATCGCGGCGGTCGCCGACACGGTGCGACTCTCCGCACGCACGGGTCAGGGCGAGTCGGTCGAGGCGATGCTGCGCAACTTCGGCGTCGATCCCGACGATCTGATGCAGCGCTCGTGAGCACGCGCGATGCGGCGCGCGAAAGGGACTCGCGCGCCGGGATGGCTCACGGGGATTCTGCATGGAGGCAAAGAGAAGGCGGCACCTCGCGGTGCCGCCTGTTCGTTCCGATGGTCGATCCGATGGTCGCGCGGCGGATGCCGCCCGATCGATCAGCCGACGCTGAGGATCTCGACGCGGATGTAGTGCTGGCGGTGGCCGATGGTCTTGCGGAAGCCCTTGCGGCGCTTGTACTTTCCGACGAGCACCTTCGGGCCGTCTGCCTCGCCGAGCACCTTCGCGGTGACGGTCGCTCCCGCGACGTACGGCATGCCGATCTTGGCGGCCGAACCACCGGCGGCGTCGCCGACGGCGAGCACGCGGTCAAAGGTGATGGTCGAACCGTCGGCGGCATCGCGGAGATCGATGTCGACCACGTCGCCCTTCTGGACCTTGATCTGCGTGCCGCTGTCTTCGATGATCGCGTACATGGTGTGTTCCTTGCTGAGCCGCCGGGGGAGGGCCCGGATCGGGAGGGGAGAAGATAGCAGAATCCCGCGGGGGCTCAAGCCCTTCGAGCTCGAAGCCGCAAGAACCCTTCCGATCGCCAACGGCTCGGACCGTCTCGCTTGGACCGACAGGCTCGACCGGGGGGCTTGGACCGGCTGGCTTGGACCGAAAACCGACGGATCGCGCTCCGATCGCTCTCGATCGCTGCGAAAGCCTGTTCGAAGGGCTAGCATGCCATCGCACCGAAACGGCCGCTCGTCGGGTCTCCCGACGGGAGGAAAGTCCGAGCACGACAGGACAAGGTGGTGGGTAACGCCCACCGGCCCGCTGCGGGTCAGGGAAAGTGCCACAGAAAACAGACCGCCGGAGCCTGCTCCGGCAAGGGTGCAAAGGTGCGGTAAGAGCGCACCGCTCGACCGGTGACGGTCGGGGCATGGCAAACCCCACCTCGTGCAAGCGCAAGCAGCCTCCTTCCGGCCTCGGCCGGATGCCTGCGGTCCGCAGGTCCGGAGGCGGGTCGCGTGCTGGAGGCGGCGGGCAACCGCCGCCCGAGAGAAATGGCCGTACGCCTGGTTGGCTTCCAACCCGGTGACAGAACTCGGCTTAGAGGTGCAGCAGCATCGGACGGCCCGGGTCATCCCCGGGCCGTCCGGCCTTTGCTCGGGAGCGCCATGCGCGTGTCCATCCTCGAGAAAGTTCGGGGAAGACACGCGATCGGTCGTGGTGCCAAGGACCGAGAGCCACCACAGGTCGCGTCGTTCGAGCAACGTCCGTTGAACGCGAGTTGCGAGGAAGTTCGCCCTTTCCTCTTGTCTTTCCAACCGGCTTCGCAAAGATAGCCGCTTCACTCCGGGGCACGAGCCAACGCGCAGGAAGGCGCGGAGGCCGGAGCCGGGGAATCTGGCCGCATGCAGCGGAACGCCGCGGAATGCAGAAGCACGCGGCGAGAGCAGGGAGCGCGCGCAACGGGCGCAACGCAACGAGATGCGTGCGGAAAGACGACCGGCCGAGAAGCGCACGAGTCATCCAGAACGGTGATCGACGGCAGTCGTTGATGGCGCGCACGAACGGACTCGAACCAGGAATCCCACCGATTCCAACTCAGGCAACATCATGGCAGACAACCAGCCCAACTCCTTCGACCACGGCAGCAACTCCCGCCCCGACGCACCCGGATCTGCGCAGGGATCCTCCCAGTCACCTGCCCAGTCGTTCGCGCAGGGCACCGGCTCGTCGGCACCCGCGGTCGGCGATCGTTCCGCCGCGGCGTCGCGCGTCCCGAGCCTTCAGAACTACCACCTCCTCGCCTTCCGCAAGGCGCTGCACCCCGAGTTCTTCGGCATCGAGGGACGCCAGCGCGTGCAGCACGGCGAGTACGAGACCGAGGCGTGGATCTTCCACGGCGGACACAGCCTCCGCTTCCAGCTCAACGGGTTCTGCGTGAGCGAGGTCGTCGTCGAGCACATCGATCAGATCCCGGATCGTGGACTCATCACCGCGCTTCCGTGTGCGGGTGAACGCGATTTCGAGGAGAAGGTCGCGGAGAACATCGTCTACATGACGACGATGCAGACCGAGACGCTCTCGGATCACCTCTATCTCGGCACCTACAAGGAGATGATGCAGCACGCGCGCGAGAACAACTCGCTCTTCACCGCGTGGACCGACGCATCCGGCAAGCCGAACCTGTCGCTCATCGACGTCCAGCACTTCCGCAACGAGACGCACGTGCAGGGCTTCCACCTGCGCAGCGACTGTGGGCTCGTGCTGCGCACGCAGTCGATGATCCAGATCGTCCCCGTGCGGAAGGGCGATGCGGCCGCCGACAAGAAGGGCGGGCGCTCGTCGACCTCGACGGGGAACGCCGGCTCCGGTGGAGCGTCGCGCGGCCGCTCGTCGCGCTGACCGAGTCCGCGCGCCGCCGCGATCGCGTCGATCGAGATCCAGCCAACGGTTGAGGCGATTCCATGACGTACCTGCTTCGTCCCGGAAGACTCGAGGTCGAGACCGACCTTCTTCTCGGCGCGGATGAGGTGCTGTTGCCGGGCAATCGCCCCCAACGGTTGTGCAACGACCCAGACGACGGCGCGGCCGTGTCGCGCCCGGTTCCTCTCGGCCAGCCCAAGGCGGCGGTACGTGTTGCCGGAGCTTCGCGCGGGTTCGACGCGGCGCTCTTCGCGTCCTCTTCGTCACCCTCTTTCTCGCCCTCGTCGTCGCCCTCGTCGTCGCCCTCGTCCAATCGCGAGACCGGACGCACGACGGCCGAACCATCGCCCGACCGACTGGTCGAACCGAAGCCGCTCGATCCTCGGTCTGATCATCGGTCTGATCATCGGTCTGATCATCGGTCTGATCATCGGCCTGATCCTCAACCTGATCATCGAGCGGACCACGATCCGACGCGGACGCCTGGTGCGCCGGGCACACGGAGTTCATCCGGCCTTGACCAGCCCGGCCCAACTCCCGTCCTCGAGATCGAGGATCGCATCACGCCGCCGCTCGGCCCCGCCGGCGAAGCCGACAAAGCCTCGCGTCTTCAGGCGCTCTGCATGCTCCATGCCAAGGAGTGCCCGCACTGCACTCAGGCCACGGGGTACGCGAACCTCGTCTTCGGTGAGGGAAATCCCGACGCCGAAGTCGTGTTCGTCGGAGAGGCTCCCGGCGAGACCGAGGACGCCACCGGTCGACCGTTCGTGGGGGCCGCGGGCGAGAAGCTCGACGAGATGATCCGCGCGATGGGGCTCGCGCGCGGGGATGTCTACATCGCGAACGTGCTGAAGGCGCGACCGTTCCAGAATCGAACGCCGCTTGCGCATGAGATCGAGCGCTGCGGGCCTTATCTGCTCGCGCAGCTCGCGCTCATTCGGCCGAAGGTGATCGTCACCCTCGGCGGTCCCGCGACCAAGCTCCTCCTCCGGTCTGAGCTCGGCATCACGCGCCTCCGGGGCGTGATGCATGAGGTCACGCTCGGCGGCGCGGAAGGGCGACCGTTCCGGGTGCCGGTGATGCCCACGTTCCATCCGGCCTATCTCCTGCGCAACTACACCGTCGATGTCCGGCGGCAGATGTGGGAAGACCTCAAGAAGGTCCTGTCCGTACTCGGTCGCGAACCCGCCGCACGCAGCGAACGCGCGTGAACGCGCGCATCTCCCGCGACGACCGCGCCATCATGCCGAAGGGCGCGGCGCCACGTCGAGCACGATCGTCACGGGACCGTCGTTCAGGAGTTCGACCTTCATCTCGGTTCGGAAGCGACCCGTCTCGACGGCAAGCCCGTTCCCGTCCGGCGGCACTGCCCGCAACCGCGCGACGACGGCGTCGACGAGGGGCTCGGCGACTTCCGGACGTGCCGCGCGCACGAAACTCGGCCGATTGCCGCCCGAGCAATCGCCGGCCAGTGTGAACTGACTGATGACGAGCATGCTGCCGCCGACATCGCCGACGGCGAGGTTCATCTTGCCGTCGCTATCCTCGAAGATGCGAAGCCGGGCGAGTTTGTCCGCCATCTTCCGCGCCTCGTCGGGTCCATCACCGACCTCAACCCCGAGCAGCACGACGAGCCCGCCACGCGCGCCGAGCGCACCGACGACCTCGCCGCGCACGGAGACGGTCCCGCGCGCGCACCGCTGCACGACTGCCCTCATGCGGAAACTCCCATGCGGAAACTCCCATGCGGAAAATCTCACGCGCAAGCCCTCATGCGGTGTCGCG
>JBIIYI010000065.1:0-10251 GCA_044346895.1 Phycisphaerales bacterium | reverse complement strand
CAGAGCCCGGCGGCCTTCGTGCACATCGCCACGAGTTCGCGCGCACGCGCTTCGGTCGGGGCTTCGGCGATCACGCGGGCGATCGGCTCGGTGTTCGACGCGCGGAGGTGCACCCAGCCGTCGGCGAAATCGACGCGCACGCCGTCGGCGTCGTTCACGCGCTCGTGCGCGAAGGCGGCCTTCAGCTTCGACAGCGCGCCGGCGACCGCGGGCAGTCCGCCGATCGCGGCGAGATCGAGCTTCGTCTTCAGGATCGCGTACCGCGGCAGCGCGTCGACGATCGCCGAGAGCGGCTCGTCGCGGCTCGCGAGGAGGTCGAGGACGAGCGCCATCGCCGAAAGCGAGTCGCGCACCCAGCAGACCTCGGGGAAGATCACGCCGCCGTTGCCTTCGCCGCCGAGGAGCCCGCCCGCGGGCTTGAGCGCGGCCACGACGTTCGCCTCGCCGACGGCCGTCCGCAGCACCTTCGCGCCGGGAAAGCGCGCGGCGACGTCGTCGATCATGCGCGAGGTCGAGAGGTTCGCCGCGAGTGGGAACGCTCCGCGCAGCTCGAGCATCCGCAGCGCCGCGAGGACGAGCGTGTACTCCTCGCCGATGTAGCGGCCGTTCTCGTCGACGATCGCGAGGCGGTCGGCGTCGGGGTCCTGCGCGAATCCGCAGGCGGCGCGGGTGCCGGCGTCGCGCGTCGCGCGCACCGCGGCCGCGAGTTCGCCGAGGTTCTCCGCGGTTGGTTCGGGCGTGTGTCCGAAGATGCCCGTCGGCTCGCCGTAGAGGTGGCTCACCGTGCAGCCGAGCGACTCGAGCAGCATGCGTCCGCCGACGCAGCCCGAGGCGTTGACGCTGTCGAGGACGACGTTGAGCCGCTTCGCGCGGATGCGCGCCGCCGCGCCCGATTCGCCGCCGAGCACCTCGATCACGCGCGCCACGTGCCGCGCGTTCGCGCTGGCGTCGGTCGCGATCGAGCCGATCTCGAGCGGCTTCGCAAAGGCGATGTCGGCGGCCTTGAAGCGCGCGATGATCGCCTCCGCGACCGGCTTCGGCGGGGCGAGGCCGTCGCCGTCGAGGCACTTGAGGCCGTTCCACTCGATCGGATTGTGGCTTGCGGTGACGGCCATGCCGCCGTCGGCGCCGAGCGCGCGGATCATGAGCCCGACCGTCGGCGTCATCGCCACGCCGAGGTCGACCACGTCGCACCCGGTCGCGGCAAGCGAACCCTGCACCGCGCGCGCGAGCGACTCGCCGCCGAAGCGGCCGTCGCGCGCGACGACGAGACGGGGTTTCCGTCTGGAGACGAGCGTTCGGACATGCGATCCGAACGCACCCGCGAAGGTTGCCGCGACGACGGGAGTCATCGTCTTGCCGACGATGCCGCGGGCGCCGGAGACGGAGAGCATGAGCGGGGCTGGATCGGGGATCGTGGAGGACATGCGGGGAGGCTTGCTGGAGGCGGGTTCGCGGGGGACGCGGGTGCGCGCGTCCGTCGAGTGCTCTCGGCGGACGACCCTTGGGGCGGCGAGTGTACGGGGTGCATCGTCGACCGAGGGTGCGGGTTTTCCGCGATACACTCGCCCCGCCCATGTCCGAGCCCACCTCCACGACCGACCCGCGGGCCTCCGCGCCGACAGGAACGGGCGGTGGTGCGCCCGCTTCGTCCGATCTCGCTCCGTCAGACCCCGCCCGGTCCGACCTCACGCCCCACGCGCGCCTTCCCCACGCCCGCCTTCCCTACGCACTTGAGGTCGAGTGCGAGTTCGCCGCGGCGCACGCGATCGTCCTCGCGGGCGAACGCGAGCGCCTGCACGGGCACAACTGGCGGGTGGTCGTCTCGGTCGCGGGCGAGCGCCTCGACGGCGAGGAACTCCTCTGCGACTTCCACCTCGTCGAGCGGCTGCTCGGCGACATCGTCGCGCCGTTCCGCGACGGCAATCTGAACGAGACCGCACCCTTCGACCGCATCAATCCGACCGCCGAGGCGCTCGCGCGGCACGTCGCGCGCGAACTCGCCGCCGCGCTCGTCGCGCACGTCCCCGCCGTCCACCTCGAGTGGGTGCGCGTCACCGAGGCGCCGCGCTGCACCGCCGTCGTCCGCCTCGCGCCGTAGCGCCCGAGTCCGCGCCGACCCGCCGCGTCCGCCGCCCGCCCGACAGACCAACGACCCCCAGCACCGTCCACCCCATGCGACCGACGCCCCCGAACGAACTCATCCCTTCCGGCCCCGACGATCCGGCGCGGTTCCTCAACCGCGACCTCCAGTGGCTCGAGTTCAACCGCCGCGTGCTCGCGCAGGCCTACGACCCGCGCAATCCGCTGCTCGAGCGCGTGCGCTTCCTCGCGATCTTCGGCTCGAACCTCGACGAGTTCTTCATGAAGCGCGTCGGCGGGCTCCGGCGGCAGATCGACGCGGGCGTCGGCAGTCCGCCGTGGGAACCGCTCGCGCCCGCGGAGCAGATGGTCCTCATCCGCGAGAAGGTCCTCGAGCAGACCGCGCTCGCGACGCGCGTCTTCCGCGAGGCGCTCGTGCCGGAACTGCGGCGCGAGGCGATCGAACTCCTCGATTGGGGCGCGCTCTCGCCCGGCGAGCGCACCGAGGTCGAGGCGTGGTACCGCCGCAACATCTTCCCGATCCTCACGCCGCTCGCGGTCGATCCCGGGCACCGGTTCCCGTTCATCTCGAACATGTCGGTCTCGCTCGGCGTCCTCCTGCGCCGGCCCGGCGAGAGCGAGGCGCTGTTCGCGCGCGTGAAGGTGCCGGAGATCGGTGGACGCCTCTACCGCTTCGGCTCGTCGCGGCGGTTCATCTCGCTCCAGCAGATCATCGCCCACAACCTCGACGACCTCTTCCCCGGCATGGAGATCGCGGAAGTCCTCCCGTTCCGCGTCACGCGCAACGCCGAGACCGAGCGCGACAACGAGGATGCCGAGGATCTCCTCGAGCAGATCCAGCAGCAGCTGCGCGAGCGGCGCTTCGCGCGCGTCGTGCGCCTCGAGGTGGGCTCGCGGCCGAACGAGCGCATCATGCGCTTCCTCGAGGAGGAACTGCAGCTCGGCGACGACGACCTCTACGAGACCGACGGCATGCTCGACTGGGGCACGCTCAACGAGCTCGCCGACATCGACATGCCCGAGCACCGCTGGCCGAAGTGGTCGCCGGCCGCGCCGCCGGGACTCGAGGACGAGGACGCCGACATCTTCGGACTGATCCGCAAGGGCGACCTCCTCGTCCATCATCCCTACGAGAGCTTCGACCACTCGGTCGAGCGCTTCATCGAGGCGGCCGCGGCCGATCCGAAGGTGCTCGCGATCAAGCAGGCGCTCTACCGGACGAGCGGCGACTCGCCGTTCATCCCGAGCCTCATCCGCGCCGCCGAGAGCGGCAAGCAGGTGGCGGTGCTCGTCGAGCTGCGCGCGCGCTTCGACGAGGCGCGCAACATCCTCTGGGCGCGCAAGCTCGAGGATGCGGGCGTGCACGTCGCCTATGGGGTCGTCGGCTACAAGACCCACACGAAGGTGGCGCTCGTCGTGCGGCAGGAGCCCGAGGGCATCCGCTCGTACGCGCACATCGGGACGGGCAACTACAACTCGAAGACCGCGCGGCTCTACGAGGATCTCGGCCTCCTCACCTGCGATCCGACGATCACCGAGGATCTGGTCGAGCTCTTCAACTACATGACCGGCCGCAGCCTGAAGCGCGAGTACGCGAAGCTCCTCGTGGCGCCGGTCGCCATGAAGCGGCGCTTCGTCGAGCTGATCGAGCGCGAGGCGGCGATCGCCTCCGCGGGCGGACGGGGCCGGATCGTGGTGAAGATGAACCAGCTCGAGGACCGCTCGGTCACCGACGCGCTCTACGCCGCGTCGCGCGCGGGCGTGTCGATCGACCTCGTCGTGCGCGGCTTCTGCTGCATCCGCCCGGGCGTGAAGGGCCTCAGCGAGAACATCCGCGTGACCTCGACCATCGGCCGCTTCCTCGAGCACAGCCGCATCTTCTGGTTCGGCAACGGCAAGGACGATCCGCTCGAGGGCGACTTCTACATCGGCAGCGCCGACTGGATGTACCGCAACCTCAACACGCGCGTCGAATGCGCGGCCCCGATCGAGTCGCGCGCCCATCGGGCCCGCCTGTGGGACATGCTGCGCCTCCATCTGACCGACCGGCGCCAGCGCTGGATCATGGCGCCGGACGGCTCCTACGACCTGAGCGATCCCGCGCGCATCCCGACGGAGGAGGAGGCGCGCGATCCTGCGTTCGCGGGCACGCACCAGAGCCTGATGCGCATGACGCTCGAGGCCGCCGCGCGTTCGCGCGATCAGCGCGGCATCGGATGAGCGGATCCGCGCGGACGCGTCGGGCTCACCACGTGAGCCGGCGCGGCGCCGTCGATCCGACCAGCCGGATCGGAATGACCTCGTCGCCTTCGAGCTCGACGCTCGCGTTGTCGTCGGCGTCGACGGTGAGGTCGAAGCTCGCGCGGACGAGCGTCGTTCCCTGCTCGAACTCGAGCGTGAACGCGCCGATCGGGGCACCGGTCTCGTCGACCGGTCCGCGCACCCCCTCGAGGAGGAGCTGCTCGGCGGCGTCGCCGACCTTCATCAGCAGCGCGGAGGTCGGACGGTCGAGCCGCAGCGCGATCTCGCGGCCGTCCTCGTCGACGAAGACGAACTCGTCGGTCAGGACGTAGCGGTCGCGCGCGTCCTCGGGCAGCGGTCCGAAGTCGACGCCGTTGCGGACGAGCGCCATCATGCGGTGCATGATCACGCGGCCGATGACGTGCGTGGACGCCTGTTCGGTGGTCGCCTGGTAGGCGCGGAAGCTCGCGACCAGCGCCGAGAGCACCGCGACGAGGAGCGCCGCCGAGATCGCGAGCGCGATCAGCATCTCGACCAGCGAGAAGCCGCGCGCGCGCCGACGCGGGCGTGGGGCGGCGGAGGTGCGACGGACGCCGTTCATCCCGGCAGCCCTCCCTCGTGGTAGCTGTCGGCGACGGGCTCGATCGTGACGGGCCACGGAATGCCGTCCGGCAGCTTCGTGTCGGGGTCGTAGCGCAGTCGGATCTCGCCGAAGCCGCTGAAGCCGGCATCGCCGGGCAACGCTCCCTCGCCATCGCCGTCGAGCGCGCCGAAGTAGCCGAGCGTGGTGTTGAAGCTCTCGGGCTTGCCATTGTACGCGAGCGCGCCCGCGCCGCCGACGGGGCGGTAGGTCATCAGGAGCGTGCCGTGGACGTCGGCGGTGCCGCGCGCGTCGAGCACGCCGGCGATGATCGTTCCCTTCAGCTTGACGCGCGGCGTGAGGTCGGGATCGAAGGCGACCTCGTTCGTGAAGTTGCCGACGTCGACCGACCAGCCGGGCAGCATGATCGAGCTGCGCTGCAGGCGGTCGAGCTTCGTGGTGCCGAACGACTCGAGGATCGCGCGCAGTTCCGCGCCATCCGGCTGGAGGTCGAGTTCCCCGTCCTCCGGATCGGAATAGAAGCGCGTGGCGCCCGTCAGCTGCACCTTGTTGCGCCAGTGGGTGAACTCGGCGGGCGTGTCTCCGGCGATCGAGCCGAGGAACGTGCAGCCGTGGAAGCGCACGGAGTTCGAGATCGTGCGCGTGTCGGACACGGTCGAGCCGCCGAGCGTCGAGCTGATGCCGGGGAAGCGCGGCACGTACGAGATGTTTCCGTTGCCGAGGTCGACCTGCTTCAGCGCGCCGGTGTAGTTCCAGTTGATGTCGGTGCAGGCCGTCTCGGTCTCGATGTAGACGGTTCCCTCGAAGCGGCAGTTCTCGAAGAGCGGATTGGTTCCCTTCGGGATGCGCACGTCGCGGAAGACCATGTTGCGGTAGATCGGCCGGCGGTAGTGGTCGTACGCCGCGCTCGACCCGTAGGGGACGGCCTCGTAGGGGGCGTTCGCCGCGGTGACGATCGTGCCGCCGGCGGAGACGCCCGCCGACGCCTGCGCCGCGAAGTTCGCGGTGACGTTCGTCGAGAACCACGCGGCGCTGTCCGCGAAGTCGGCGGTGGTCACGACGCGCAGTTCGTCGCTTCCGACGCCGAAGCGCGCGGGGCCCGAACCGTCGGTCGGACGCACGGGACCTTCGGCGATGCCGCGCCAGTCCTCCTGCGCGACTTCCTCCCACGACTCCGCATCGACCGCGAAGACCAGCCTGCCGGTCACCTTCGCGTACATGTCGTAGGTGTTGAGCACGCCGTCCGAGTAGCCCAGTCGCACGTCGCGCGCGTCGATCTCGCCGTCGCCGTTGCGATCCGGCCGCGCGAGGTCGACGAGCCGCGCGAGCTGGTCGTCGATGCCCGCGAACTCGGCTCCGCCGTCGATGCCCGCGGCCGAGGCGCGCGCCTCGTCCCACACGACCGCGCCGTCGCCGTCCGCGTCGTACTCGGAGAGGAAGAGGTCGAAGTCGTCGACGAACTGGTCGCCGTCGAGATCGGAGAATCCGGAGCCGGAGAGGCCCTGGCTCTCGAACGGATGCGTCGGCCGGAGCCTGCCGTCGCCGTCGGCGTCGTAGGCCTCGATCGCGGCGCCGAGGGCGTCGATCTTCGCCGTGAGGTCGTCGGAGAGGTAGCGGAAGTCGGACCGCATCACGAGCGGATCGCCGTTGTCGACCGTGAGCTCGCCCTCCTCGGTGCCGTAGCGCGTGCCGAGCGGACCCTCGACGAGCACGTTCTTCCCGATCATCACGCGGTTCGGCGAGATGACGGCGTACTCGATCCGCTTCGTGATCTCGAACTCGATCGAAAGCGTGCGTCGGATCTCTCCGTCGACGCCGAGGCTCGTCACGCGCACGCGGTTCGTGCCCGCGATCGGCTCGTACATCACCTGGAACCACAGCGTGTTCACGCCCGCCTCGAGGCGCATCGGCAGCGTGACGAGCGCGCCGCCCTCGTAGATCTCGGGCAGGTTCGCGTGCTCGGCCGACGGCGCGAAGGCCGCGGCGTCCACGAGGTGCGCGTCGCGGATCGCGGCCGCGAGGCCGTCGGGCGAGTCCGGGCCCTCGAAGCCGGAGGGCGGAAGCACCTCGACGGCGCCGTCGCCCGAGTTCCACGAGCCGTTCCAGAGCCGCGACGCGAATCCCGCGTCGACGACGCCCTTCTCGACCACGAACCGCTGCGATTCGCGCGCGAGCCGCCGCTGCGCGAACACGAGGCCGCTCTCGGCGGCGCTCTGCGCGCGCGAGACCTTGAGCGAGCTGTCGGCCGTCCGCAGGTTGCCCTGCGCGACCACCGCCATCGCGGCCGCGAGCGAGCCGAAGATGACGAGGAACATCATCGCGAGGACGCTCGCGACGCCGCGCCGCCGCGGGGCCCGCGCGCGACGGGATCGTCGCGGCGGCGTGCGCCGGTCGGTCGAGGCTGGGGTTGTGGTCGGCTCGTGGTGCATGGTGCGCCTGCTGCCTCGCTCGTGCGGCTCGTCCGTCTCAGCCCGGTGCGATCCACGTGACGCGCGTGATCTCGCGCGGCTCGTCCTCGGTCGGTCCCTGGTACTCGATGATCACCCGCACGCGCACGACGTCGCTCGCGCCGTCGGCCACCACGCGCGTCACCTCGAACGGATCGATGTGCTCGACGAACACGCGCTGCGACCAGCCCGTCATGTCGGGGATCGGATCGCCGAGCGCGCTGATCGGGCCGTTTCCGAGCGCCGCGGAGAAGACCGTTCCGTCGCCCTGCTCGCCGTCGAAGTCGTCGAGGTCGTCGAAGTCCGCCACGTCGAGTTCGGTCGACTCGGGGCCCCAGTACGTGGTGCCCGTGACCGGATCGTGCCGCGGCATGTGGAGCGTCAGCTCGCGGATCTCGTTGCCGAGCCGCTGCGCGGTCGACGCGTGCGTCGACCACTCGTTCTGCCGGAAGAACGCCTGCTGGGCGGCGACGATCGCGAGCACGCCCGTGCCGACGATGACGGTCGCGAGCGCGGTCTCGATCAGCGTGAAGCCGCGGCGGGCGCGGGAGGCGCCGCGCGTGCCGCGCCGTGCGCCCCGTCCGTCCGCCTGGGTGTGCTTCCTCGCGTGCATGCGTCGCTCCTCAGCCTGAGACCAGGTTCGACATCTTGAAGATCGGGAGGATGATCGCCATCGCGATGAATCCGACCACCGATCCCATCAGGACGATCATGATCGGCTCGATCATGCTCGTCACGGCCTTGATCGCGTCCTTGAGCGCCTTCGCGTAGAAGACCGAGATCTCGTCGAGCACCTCGCCGAGCTTGCCCGACTCCTCGCCGGCCGAGATCATCTGGATCACCGAGCGCGGGAGCAGCGTGCTGCGCATGAGCTGCGTCTGCACCTTCTTGCCCTGCTTCACCGACGCGTACACCGAGCGCCACAGGCGCTTGTAGTGGCGGTTGCCCGAGATGTCGCCCGTGATCGCGATCGTGTCGAGCATCGGCACGCCTGCGTTCAGGAGCTCGCCCATCGTCTGGAGCGATCGGCTGATGTAGAGCGCGCGGAACATCCGCCTGACGACCGGCGCCGAGATCTTGAAGCGGTCCCACCAGAAGCCGCCGAACTCGGTGCGGATGAACGCGATGAACGATCCGATGCCGACGACGGCCGCGATGAGGAGCAGCCACCACCACTCGACCATGAATGTCGAGAGCGCCATGAGGAACTTGGTGGGCGCGGGCAGCGCCTCCTCCTTCCCCTTGAAGACGCCGGCGAAGCGCGGGAGGACGAACGTGAGCAGGAAGACCGTGGTCGACACGGCCATGAGGGCGATGATGCCCGGGTAGATCGAGGCGCCGACGACCATCTTGCGCGTCTCGATCTCCTGCGCGAGGTAGGCCGCGATGCGGTCGAGCATCTTCGCGAACGAGCCCGACATCTCCGAGGCCTTCACCATGTTCACGTACAGCGGCCCGAACAGCTTCGGATGCCGCGAGATCGCCTCGGAGAACTGCTTGCCGCTCTCGACGTCGGACTTGATCTGCATCAGGATGCGGCGGAACTTCTGGTTCTGGACCTGCTCGGCGATCCCCTCGAGCGCCGCGCGGATCGAGATGCCCGCGCGGATCATCACCGCGAGCTGCGTGGTGAAGTCGAGGATGTCCTTCTGCGACGGTCCCGACGAGTAGTTGAAGCGCTTGAGCGCCGCGCGCAGGTCGTCGCCCGCGGCCGCGACCGGGACGAGCTGCACCACGTGCTCCCCGCGGGCGCGGATCGCCTGCGCGGCGCCGGCCACGCTTTCGGCGACGAGCGTCCCCGCGACGAGTTCGCCGCGGGCGTTCCGAGCCTGGAATCGGTAGTGCTGCGTGGGCATGGGTCAGGCCGCCAGCATCCGGTCGAGCTTGTCGGGGAAGGCCGCCTGCGCGACGGCGTCGTCGCGCGAGATCATGCCGTTGAAGTAGAGTTCGGCGATCGCGTTGTCGAGCGTGGTCATGCCGATCGAGCGGCTCGTCTCGATGACGTTCGGGATCTCGTACGTGCGCGCCTCGCGGATGATGTTGCGGATCGCGGGCGTGCAGAGCATGACCTCGATCGCGGGCACCATGCCGGGCTTGTCGATGCGGCGGAAGAGCGTCTGCGAGATCACGGCCTGCAGCGTGTTCGCGAGCATGGCGCGGATCTGGTTCTGCTGGTTCGCCGGGTACATGTCGACGATGCGCTCGACCGTCTGCGACGCGTTCACGGTGTGCAGCGTCGAGAGGACGAGGTGGCCGGTCTCGGCGGCGGTGATCGCGAGCGCGGTGGTGTCGAGATCGCGCATTTCGCCGACGAGGATGATGTCCGGGTCCTGACGGAGCGCGTGCTTGAGGCCGCTCGAGAAGGTCGGCATGTCGGCGCCGAGCTCGCGCTGCTCGATCAGGCACTTCTGGCTCGCGAACGTGTACTCGACGGGATCCTCGAGCGTGATGATGTGCTTGCGGTAGCGCTCGTTCATCGCCTGGATCATGGCGGCGAGCGTGGTCGACTTGCCCGAGCCGGTGTCGCCGGTCACGAGGACGAGGCCGCGCGGGAGGTACGTGAGCCGCGAGATCACCTCGGGCAGGTTGAGCGCGGCAAGCGGCGGGACCTTGGTGCGGATCGCGCGCATCGCCATGCCCACCATGCCGCGCTGCATGTGCGCGTTGACGCGGTAGCGGCGGAAGCCGGGGATCTCGTAGGAGAAGTCGAGGTCGAGGTGCTGCTCGAAGTGGCGCCGCTGATGCTCGTTGGTCATGCCGGCGAGGATGCGCCACATGTCCTCGCTCGTGAGCGTGGGCATGTCGAGCGGCTGGATCACGGTCTGCGTCCGGACCATCGGCGCGTGACCCGCGACGAGG